>NZ_JAIWON010000113.1 GCF_020216885.1 Zymomonas sp.
CATGCACCCCGTTGGCGGTGGCGTTCTTTTCAAACCCCAGCAGATATGCATCTAGCCGAGACAATGTATGGCTTTTGATATCGGATGCCAGTTGTCGTAATCCTTCCCATTCTTCGATGGAGTGCATCGCGCGGTCGCGTCTTTTCCGCAATTCCCATAATCTTTTGTCATGGGATTTTTCATGGCGGGCGGCGGCAATGAAGCGGTTGGCGGCTTCTGATTGATCGACCGGATGGTTGCCTTTGATAATAGCACCGCGTGGCTGCGCTTCTGTCAAAGCGTCTTGGTCGGGTTTTTCCATTATTCACGCGCTCCGTTCAAGATTTGGGCAATATGAATATATTTTAAGGGGAGTCCCAAGCGTTCAGCGCAGCCCTGTTGGTGCATCATACAAGAGCTGTCGGAAGAGGTGACATATTCCGCGCCAGAGCGATATTGATCTTGCACCTTGTCGTAGCCCATGGCGGTGGAGACGCCTTCTTCAAAGACAGAAAAAGTACCACCAAAGCCGCAACATTCGTCAGGCCGTTCCAATTCAGCAAAGGTCAGGCCTTTGACCTTTTCCAGAAGCGATTTCGGCTTTGAAAAGAAAGGCTGTCGCAATTCCGACATACTGGCGATATTCAGACCGCGAAGGGCATTACAATTATTATGCAAAGCCACTTTGTGAGGAAATTCCGCCCAAGGAAAGGCTTCGACTTTCAGAATATCATGGAGAAATTCAACCAGTTCAAAGCTGCGGCGGCGGACTTCTTTTACTTCATCACTTTGTTCGACCGCATCCATATTGGCGCGGACATGATGGGTACAGCTTCCCGAAGGGCTGACAATATAATCATAACCAGAAAAATTACGGACGAAATTAGCTTCCGTTGCAGCTGATTCTTCGTGGCAGCCGGAATTCGTCATGGGTTGGCCGCAACAAGTCTGTTCCGGCGGATATTCAACCTCTACCCCTAGCTTTTCCAGCAATTCGAGGGTTGCGATGCCTACTTCTGGATGAAATTCGTCCACATAACAGGGAATAAACAAAGCTACCCGCATAATATTATTCCAAAATAATTCTTGAGAGAATCGATGATTTTTATATTTCCAAAAGGATAGTCTTAAAGACTAATTTTTTCTATTATGAGATTTGATCAATATAATCATTTAAGAAATGGTAATATTATAGAAAAAAGAATGATATTATTTCGTCTATTGGTAATATTGATTGATAACAAATAGTTATAAAGTCTGATATGTTATCTTTGATGTCCTTTATAATGATAAAGATTTTCATTATAAATATTGTTCGTTTTTATGCCTATTATCAATGATAGTGAAGTCAAAGAGTCCCTGTGGAGAATAGGCCTTGGTGATGAAGCCTTATCTCTTCCTTTCCATACAGCTTTTAAAGCAAAAAAGAGGGTTATTTTTAGGTCATTCGAGCCTGTGTGGTTTTTTGATAAAGGTTAGATTCGTTACCTAAAATACTTTAAAAATTATTTTGATTTAATTTTTTGTAACCAAATTTTGGATAAAAATTGTTGAAATTTTAGAAATAGAAAAGATATGAAGATTTTCTTCTAAATGAGGAGGTATCTATGAAGAAAATTTTATATTTTTCTACTGTTTTTTTCCCTTTTATTTTGAGTGCAGCGCAAGCGCAGCCTGCCGCACAAGTCAAAACGCAGCCGATAACCGTCAGAATGCAGAGCGACTATACGCCTGCTTTGCAAAAATTGGCGGATCAAGGCAATGCTGATGCCGAGGCAAAAGTGGGTTTCGGCTATTTTAGAGGCAAAACTTTGCCCCGTGATTATGCCAAAGGTATTTTTTGGCTACAAAAGGCCGCTGACCAAGGGCATTCTGATGCTGAAACCCTTTTAGGCAATGCCTATCAGCAAGGCGTGGGTCTGCCGAAAAATCAGGAAAAGGCGATTTTCTGGTATCAAAAAGCCGCCGATCAGGGGAATTTGGATGCCCAAACCTTATTAGGTGCAGCCTATCATATGGGGCAGGGCGTTCCCAAAAATGACCAAAAGGCTATTTTTTGGCTGCAAAAAGCCGCCGATCAGGCTTTCCCTCAAGCTCAAAATTTCTTGGGTGAAGTCTATGAAACGGGTGATCCTGCGGTCAGAAATATTGAAAAAGCCATTTCTTGGTATCAGAAGGCTGCCGAAGGAAATTCAGTCACGGCGCAAGCCCATTTTGGTATGGCCTATCATGAAGGCACAAAACTGCCGAAAAATTATGAGAAATCAACTTTTTGGTTTAAAAAAGCCGCTCTTCAAGGGGATGATCAGGGGCAGTTCTTTTATGGCTTAGCATGCTTAAAAGGCGAAGGCGTTGCCAAAAATCCGAAAGAGGCTGTCTCTTGGTTCCAAAAGGCGGCCGATCAAGGTAATCTCCAAGCGACCACCCGTTTAGGCTTGGCTTATGCCAGTGGAGAGGGTGTGCCTGCCAGCAAAGAAAAAGCAGTTTTTTGGCTGAAAAAAGCCGCGGGACAGGGTGACCCTAATGCCCAGAGAATATTATCAATGATGCGTTGATAGAATCTTTTAAAAAATAATCATTTTATGATTGGCAAATCTTGATGTGAATGATTATCAAAATTGGTTGGTAACACACTAATTTGTCGTCATCTGTCATTTGATTTCACCTCTGCGATAGCTTGTCATTTTAATCTTTTTTACGATGACGAAGATATCATCAGTTTTGTTGATTAAGTGTGCGGCATAGGGCTTTGTCATTTAATGAATCTGGTTGCCGATCAGAAGAGGGCGTTGACCTTTCTGATTTTGTCCGAAAATTGGGGTTAGACAGATAGCTGTTCTGCTTAAATAAAGGTGATCCTAAGCATATATTTAGGAGAAGGCTCTGGAACCGGACCCGTAAATCACCTATGCCGCCCAGATTAGTCGGAAAAACTGACAGGATAAGGCATCTATGACCGATATAGCGATTAAAACCGCACTGCTTTCCGTTTCTGATAAAACGGGATTGGTCGAATTGGGGCAAGCTTTGGCTGCCCATGACATCAAATTGATTTCTACCGGAGGCACGGCTAAATTATTGCGCGATGCCGGTTTGGCTGTAACTGATATTAGCGATTTTACCGGTTTTCCTGAAATGATGGATGGTCGGGTAAAAACGCTCCATCCCAAAGTGCATGGTGGCTTGCTCGCGGTCAGAAATAACCCTGAACATGTGGCGGCGATGAAGGCACATGATATCACGGCGATTGATCTGGTGGTGGTCAATCTTTATCCTTTCCGTGAAACCGTGGCTAAGGGCGCTGGTCGTCAGGAAGTTATCGAGAATATTGACATCGGTGGCCCCTCTATGGTGCGTTCGGCGGCCAAAAATCACGATCATGTAACGATTGTGACCGACCCGAAAGATTATCCGAGTTTGATTGCCGAATTAGCGGATAAGGGGGGTGCTACAACCTTGGACAGCCGGAGACGCTTTGCGGCTAAGGCCTATGCCGCAACCGCGCAATATGATGCCGCTATTTCGGCATGGTTTGCGGCTGATTTAAAAGAAGATTTGCCGGAATTGCTGACCGTCCCGCTGAAAAAAGCCTCGGCTTTGCGTTATGGTGAAAATCCGCATCAGAAAGCCGCGCTTTATATCCCAACTTTACCGAATTTGCCAGAATGGCCGATTGTGAACGGGATTGCACAGGCTGAACAGATTCAGGGTAAAGCACTGAGCTATAACAATTATGGCGACGCGGATGCGGCTTTGGATTTGATTAGTGAATTTCGTGATGCTGCCCCGACAGTCGTTATCCTGAAACACGCTAATCCCTGTGGTGTCGCCTCCGGTGACAGTTTGATTGAAGCCTATAAAGCGGCCTTGGCTTGCGATAGCGTTTCTGCTTTCGGAGGCATTATCGCTGTCAATCGTCCGCTGGATGGGGCTACCGCCGAAGCGATTACCTCGATCTTTACCGAAGTCGTGGTTGCGCCTGCCGCCGATGAGGCTGCCAAAGCGATTTTTGCCAAAAAGAAAAATCTGCGCCTGTTGATTACGGGGGCTTTGCCTGCCCCGAAACGGAATGGCCTTAACCTTCGTTCGATTGCGGGCGGTATTTTGCTCCAGTCGCGTGATGGCAGCTTGCTGGATGAACAGGCCTTGCAGGTGGTTACTGAAGTTAAGCCCAGCGAACAGCAGATGAAAGATGCTCTGTTTGCTTGGACGGTCGCCAAGCATGTCAAATCCAATGCCATTGTTTATGCCCGTGACAATGCAACGGTTGGCATCGGAGCCGGTCAGATGAACCGTTTAGAATCAGCCCGTATCGCGGCATGGAAAGCCGAAGATGCCGCGAAAAGAGCCGGTTGGCCGGAAAGCCGCACCCGTGGTTCTGCTGTGGCTTCGGATGCCTTTTTCCCCTTTGCTGATGGTTTGGTAACGGCGACTGAAGCCGGAGCGACCACCGTTATTCAGCCTGGGGGTTCTATTCGCGATCAGGAAGTGATTGACGCTGCCAATAAGGCCGGTATCGCGATGATCTTTACCGGAACCCGTCATTTCCGGCATTAAAAACAGGGAAGGGGCGGGGTGGTTTATCCGGCCTGCCTATGCCTGATTTATGGGGGCGTGCTTGAGGAGTCTTCTTTGAGCGCGCCTTTTTTGAAAGTGAAGAGGGGCTTTCCTATCTGTTATTCTATCGCAGGATAGGCGAGTATTGGCCTTTCTTTTGGTATAAAATTCTTCATAAAAGGCCTGATAATGGCGGTTCCTAGTTTTTCCGAATTGATGTTGCCTGTCTTGCGCTTTGCTGCAAGCGGCAAAAAGCGGATGGCCGAAACCGAAATGGCGATTGCGAATGAATTGGGGTTATCCGCTGAAGATCGGGAAGCGATGTTGCCGAGTGGTCGGGAGAGATTGCTTTATAACCGCGTGAGTTGGGCGAAAACCTATTTGGCGCAGGCGGGATTGCTGGATATTCCAGCAAGAGGGCAATTCATGATCAGTAAAGAGGGGAAGGCGCTTTTACGGCGCAACCCGCCTGAAATTACAGTAGCGACCTTAAAGCAATATCCGTCTTTTATCGACTATTGTAACCGTAGCTATAAATCTAATCCGCGTGAAAATTCTGGTCAGATTGTGGTGCAAGATCCTGTCACCGGAACACCGGAGGAGCGGATTGATGCTGCTCATGAAGAGTTACAAAATGAATTACGCACCGATATTTTGAATCAGATTGCCGAGAAAAATCCGAGTTTCTTTGAACAGCTGATCGTCGATCTGATGGTGGCTATGGGCTATGGCGGCAATCATGAGGATGCAGCTCGTCGGATAGGCGGAACGGGTGACGGCGGTGTCGATGGTGTTATTAATGAAGATCGTTTGGGCATTGATTGTATCTATGTGCAGGCCAAACGTTATGCTTCCCATGTCAGTGTCGGGCGGCCGGAAATACAGGCCTTTGTGGGTAGTTTAGTCGGACATCGCGCAACAAAAGGGGTCTTTGTGACGACCTCTTCCTTTAGCGCCCCCGCTTTGGAATATGTCGAGCATTTGCCGCAACGGGTCATTCTGATCAATGGTGAAAAGCTCGCAAATTTAATGATTGAACATAATGTCGGTGTCAGAACCAGTCGCAGAATAGAAATTAAACGGGTTGATCTGGATTTCTTTAACCCCGAATAGGCTTTTTGAAGAAACCATTTCCTATATTGTTAGGATTTTGGCTTTACCTGATTATCTTTGGTGGCCTGTGGCTGACTTTCGGTTTTTGGAGATGTTTCATTTGGCGTTTCTGCAGAGGTAAGGTTGGCAAGATAGTTTTTAGCCTCTTCTGAACCTTGATTGGCGGCTTTTTTGAACCAGTCTGCGGCTGTATCAAGGGCGAAAATTTCTTGATTTTTGGGGTCGGCGTAAATCTTGCCAAGATTGATTTCGGCTTTGATATCATTTTTGTTGGCCGCCTGTTGTAACCAGTAAATGGCTATCGGAATATTTTTAGGCACGCCTTCACCAAAAATATAGGCAATGCCTAGATTAAGCTGCCCCCGTAAGCTACCATTCTGCGCCGCTTTTTTATACCAAAGGGCTGCTTTTTTGAAATTTTGTGGGACAATTTCCCCTTGGCTGTAATGATAACCTAGAATAAATTCTGCCTCTGTTTCTCCTTGATCGGCAGCCTGTTTGTATAAAGAAAGGGCTTTCTTGTTGTCTTTGGGCAAGCCTTTGCCCTTCTCATATAAGATACCTAGAAAAAGCTGTGCCTTGGGATAATTCTGGTCAGCCACTTTTTGAAAAAGAGCGGCCGCTTTTTCAAAATCGCTTTCTCCTAGCTGTCCGCCATAATACAGCGCACCCAGATTGACGGTTGCGCTAAGATCTCCTTGATTAGACGCTTTTTCAAACCAATAGGCAGCCTGTTTAAAATCTTGCGCTATTTCTTTGCCTTCAGAATATTTCAAGGCCAAATCATACTGGGCTTCTTTATCCCCTTTTTCAGCTTTTTCGCGGAGAGCCGAGATCACCTGTTGATGCGTTTCTGAAATTTTCGGGTCTTTATTGCTGTAGAGAATATTAACCCATTTTTGGGCTTCTTTATCGCCGGCGAGCGCGGCCTTTTTAAGCCAAAATTCGGCTTTTTCCTTATCTTTTAACGCTTCTGATTGCTGATAAATCGCCCCGACCATTCTTTGAGCATCGGATTCGCCCCATTTAGCGGCTTTTTCTAACCAATAGAGAGCTTTCTCTTGGTCTTTTTTGATCCCTTCGCCATTGTAATACATCACCCCCAACATTTTTGCGGCAGAGCTGTTATAGTCTTTGGCTGCCTTTTCAAACCAATAAGCCGCTTTTTCTTTGTCGCAAGGAAGCCATTCTCCCCAATAATAGCTTTCTGCTAAGACACCTCTTGAAACGGCATCTCCCTGTTTGGATGCTTTTTGGAGCCAATAGGTTGCTTTTTCTTTATCCTTAGGGAGATCTTCCCCTGTGAGATAAAAGCGGGCAAGCGTTCTTGAGGCAACCCAATTACCCTCATTGGCTGAGCTTTCCAGCCCATGAAGCGCTTTTTTTTGATCGCGCGGGACATCATCACCCATCCAGTAGAGCATCGCTAGACGGCGGGCAGATTCTATATCCCCTGATTGGATTGCTTTTTTATACCACGAAATGCCTTTCTCGACATTTTTAGGAACACCTTCTCCATTGATATAGAGCGTTGCCAAACGTCGGCAGGCATCCCAATCCCCCCATTTGGCGGCTTGTTCAAACCAATAGGCCGCTTTGGTGCTATCTGCCGGAACACCGTCGCCATTATAATAAAAAAGACCGATCATGCGAGCGGCTTCGCCATCGCGATCTTTCGTGGCTTCTTGATACCAATGCAGGGCTAAATGAAAGTCTTTCGGAAAACCTTCGACATCGCCTTTGGAATATAAATAGCCCATGAAGCGTTCTGCATTATGATTTCCCTGTTTGGCGGCGTTCTTGAGATTTTCGATTTGATATTCTTCCATAGCCGTTAAGGCCTGTAATTTTGAGCAAATGGGCATAAAAAAAGGTATCGCCGCCAGTGATATTCTCGAAAAAATGGAAAAGAATAGGGAAGGCTTCATTTCTTTTTCTTTTAGAAAAAATTTAATTATTATAAATTGTTATACTATTTTTAAAATAGGCACAGCTTTTTTTGAATATTCTTGCTGTGACAGGACTCTGTCCTATGAAAATAAGTCGGTTGAAACCGGATTACATTATTGGATTTTTGTGAGGTTTTTCACTTTTGCTGTTTATTGCCGTGATCCCGACAAGAATTGGATAGAAATATCATCTTATAAAATCAGAATTGGCCGCTGAGGCGGATACCCCATGTTGCCGGCATACCGGAGAGGGCAACATTGTCGCCGGAAATGAAAAAATTGCGGGTGATGTCATAGCGCTTGTTAAAGATATTTTTGCCGAAAATCGCCACTGTCCAGCGGTTATTTTTGGGTGAAAGCGTGATGTCAGCGCCCCATAAGCTGTAGGCTGGAACATTATAAATGCCGCCATAGAAAGAATGATAACGGCTTCTTCGGCTGTAATTCATACCGGTGGTTAGATGGAAATTACCGATTGTCCAACGATAGCTGGCTGAACCATTAAGCGTAAATTGCGGAAAGGGTAAGGCCTCGCCCTTGCGGCTTTTATAAATACCGACATAGCTGTTATCCGGTAATTTTTGCACGCCCTTTAAAGAAGAAAAACGGTCATATTGACCAATTGCCCAACCAGCCGATTGTGAAAGCGTGAGTGATTTTATCGGCATCCATGTGGCTTCTATCTCCCCGCCATAAAGATGAGATCGGGGCGCATTAACGATTTGACCAATTAAGCCGCCATTTCTGCTGTCAAAGGTCGCAGACTGAATTTGTTGATGGCTATAGTCATAATAGAAACCGGCTACATTCAAAGTTAAATGCGATTTTGGCAGTGTTAATTTATTGCCGACTTCATAAGCTAAAACCGATTCTGCCTTGAATGGCTTGGCTGATAACGCGGCGTTATCCGAATTATAAGTTGTAAAACCACCTGACTTTATGCCGCGTGTAAAAGACGCATAAAGCATGTCGTTTTTAACAGGATTATAATCGATCTCTAGCTTGCCTGTTGGTTGTGTAAACTGCGTATTTTTATGGCCGCTGACATTATCAGGATTCGTTATAATACCGTCGGTAATATAGTGGGATGTCAGGTTTAAAAGGCTGCGGGATTCATGCTCGATACGGAAGCCTCCGATAAAACGGAGCTTATCTGAAAAACGATAATTAACCTGACCAAAGGCGGCGATTGTATCCACCCTTTGATTGTAGCTGACATCTCCTTCTGTTGCGTAAGAGGCATCAGTAAAGCCGGATTGATAGCGATCGCTGAGAGACTGGTGACCGTAATAAATGCCGCCAATCCAGCTTAAACGATCCTGTGGGTCGGATTCCAGTCGGATTTCATTCGCGAGAACGCGGGCTTTTGTTTTAAAGGCGACATCCGCCAATCCCAAAGTTGAGGCATCGAAATTGTCATATTCGCGCCTTTTAATGCCGTCATAACTGAAGAGATTGGTCAAGGTTGCAAAAGAGAATTCTTGCTTGCTTTTAAAGCTGATTCCGCCGGTATCAATATGGCTGAAGGGTTTGCTATTCGGGTTAATTCCGATTTCCTTGGCGAAAGCGGCGGATGTTCCCCAGCGGGTGATATAACGGCTTTGATCTGCCGGAGTGCTTTGTCCCGAAACAGCGGTAAGAGGTGCAAAAAGATGCAGTCCACTGGAGTCCGAGCGGTCATAGCTGCCATGAAGATTCAGTTCAAAGGTCAGGCTATCATTGGCATCATAGTCAAACAGCAATCTGGCAGCATTGCGGTTAGTGCGTCCTAAAGATTGCCCTTGGTCATTATGCTGCCATGCGCCGCCTTGTTCGCTTTGTCCGGCCAAACGGAAGCGGAGCCGGTCATTGATACCGCCTGAAATATAGCCATCAATTTTGGTCGCATTGAATCGGCCATATTGAACCGAAATACCCCCCGTATAATGGTCGCTGGGTCTGTTTAGGATGTAATTGATTGAACCGCCGGTTGTATTGCGACCGGAAGCTGTCCCTTGCGCCCCGCGCGCAATCTCGACACGCTGAATATCAAACATCATCCCATTTGTGGCGAAAGAAACAGGATTGGCGACACCGTCAATATAAACCAGAACGGAAGACGCATTGTTGCTGGAATAATTGTTGAATCCTACCCCCCGCATCGCAAAAACAGGTTGGCCGCTTCCGAATTGTGGCGTGACCTGTAGTGAAACCGTCTGATATTGTAGGTCAAAGACATTATTCACATTACGGCTTGTTAGTGTTTCGCCGGAAAGAACGCTGATGGATCGGCCAATATTCTGAATCCTATCGCTCTGTTTTTTGGAAGTAACGACAATCTCCCCGTTCTCTTTGGATGTAGAGGGCGGCGGCATTTTTGCCTTTGGATGGCTGTCGAATGAGAGGGGCTTGTCCGTTACTTTGGATGTCTCGGCTATCTTTTCTGTTTTAGGTAAATCTGTGTTTGGGGCTTGTTCAGAGAAAGACGGCGATGGTGTTCGGTTATCCTGTGGCGTAAGGGCGGTTGATTCTGCCCAGAGGCCGGAGGGGCAAACCGAAAGATAAAGACCAATCAGAGGCGGTAGAAGATGTGGAACCGCCACTGATAATAAAATTCTGTCTTTTTCGTGGCGAAAAGCCATATAAAATTCCGTATTATTTTCTTTTTACTTGAGTAAAAATTTTATATTTCTTATTTTTTTATTGCGTTTTAATGTTAGAAATATATTGTAACATTAACGGTGAGGTAGAAATTTATTTAAAAATACTTGTAAAGAAAACTATCAACATTATTGATGAGAGTAAAATATAAAAATTTAATTTTAATATTTCTATTTTATATGGATTATTATTCTAAAATTGAATAGAAATATCGAATATTTTCCCGAAATAGACAACTGTCATCGTTGATTTTTTAATAACAAAAAGGGGCAAAATGCCCCATAAATCAATCTAAAAAGAGCTATTTTTCTGCTTTGATTGTCCCCTTTTTAGATGGGAGGCTCGACAAGGTGATTTTCAAGGTCACCGGCTTGATCTTCAGATACTGTCCAGCCTTGGACGGATTCACCGACCTGATGCACGGCATCGCGATCACCACAAAGGAGATAATGCCATTCCGGTAAAGTTTTGCCTTCGTAAAGCAAGCGATAGGCGCAGCTTTCGGGAAGCCACGGGATTTTGCCGAGTAACGAGACCTCGAGACGGACGCAATCAGGAACATATTTTTTACGATGCTTGTAATTACAGCATTGGCCGCTGGCACGATCCAGAAGGCGGCAGGCCACATTGGTATAAACGACATCGCCGGTATCTTCATCTTCAAGTTTGAAAAGACAGCATTTGCCGCAGCCATCGCATAGGGCTTCCCATTCCTCCCTTTTCATGGCGTCCAACGGAATTTTTTCCCAGAAACGATCAATCATTCATAAGCCTTTATGCATTGGAAAATTTTTTGGAAAAGGAAACAGGATTTTCCCATAACCTGTTAACCGGCCTTTTGTAGTGATATTTCCTGTAATATTATGAAAATAGCCTGATTGCCCATTGATAAGTATAAAAAGAAGGGTGACAGGAAAAACCATGTCGCCAAGCGGAGAAAAAAATGTCTTTTAGAAAAATTTCCGGCTTTATATTGGCCTTGGGATTGGCTGTGACCCCGATCGCGGCACAGGCGGAGAGTGATACCTATACTTTTCTAAAAGCGGTTCGTGATCATGATACCAATCAGATTACGACCCTTGTCGATCGTCAGCCCAGCATCATCGACAGCAAAGATTATAACACCGGTGACACCGCTTTACATCTGACAAGCAGAGGGCGCGATAATGCTTGGTTGGCCTATTTCCTTTATAAAAGAGCGCGGGTCGATGCGAAAAACAAGGCGGGGCAAACGCCTTTAATGGTGGCAACCCAAATCGGTTGGGCAGATGGCGCACAATTATTACTGGAAGGCGGTGCCGATCCCAATATTACCGATAATAGCGGTCAGACCCCTTTGATTATTGCTGTGCAAAACCGCAATTTACAAATGGTCAGATTACTGGTCGATAATCATGCCGATCCGTCCATCAAAGATCATATCGCTGGACGTTCGGCTTTGGATTATGCCGGACAGGATGGTCGATCTTCGGCTATTGTGAAAATTCTTGATGGGGCGCAGCCTGTTGTCAAAAAGCCGATGATGGGCCCTGTGCTGCGCCGCTGATTTTCAGGCGAGGAGGGAAAGGGCAAGGCTTTCGCTTTGCCGTCCTTCCAATTCGATAATCCATAGATCGGGGTCAAAGCGTTTCCGCTTGTCGATATAGCGGGTGAATTCAGATTCATCCGCGTCCTCGGCAATGGCCGCGCGTCCCCAGCCATAGCGGCCTTCGGGGAGGAATGCCCGCTCAAGTAAATAGAGTGGGTGGCCTTGCTCCGTGATGACCAAAATCAGGCTGCCTGCTTCGGCCTCGCCTTTTTTCAGCACCATCATTGATTGTCCAGCCGTATCCATCTGCCGTAACAAGGCCTTTACCAAGATATGAGTCGCGAGACGGGGTTCTGTCATCAGGCGTGACCGCTATCATCAAGTAGCAACGCATAAAGCGCATCGCGGGAACCGGCACCCCGCAATTTTGCCCGCAGATTTTCATCTCGCATCCGGCGGCTGACGCAAGCTAGGCTACGCAAATGGTCAATACCGGCTTCTGTTGGAGAAAACAGGAAAAACAACAGATCAACCGGCAATTTGTCCACCGCATCAAATTCGATGGGTTCTTTCAAACGGACAACAAAAGCGGATACTTTTTTCAGGCTGTCGAGCTTGCCATGCGGTATCGCAATACCGTGACCAAAGCCGGTTGAACCAAGATTTTCTCTTTCATGTAACCGTTCGGCGATAACCTTGGGGTTAATTAGAAATTCTCGTCCAGCCCATTGGGCAACCTGCTGGAAGAGTGTTTTTTTGTTAGAAGGATTGAAGTTAATCTCAATCCTGTCCGGCGCGATTATATCGGCCAGTTCATTCATGTTTTTTCGCCTTTATATGCCCACGATTGCAAAGATCGCAGCACCAGACATTTTCTGAAAGGCACGACCTTTCAGAAAATAAAGTCAAAATTCTATCAATATTCCTTCCGGAAACGGGGGAGAGAGGTCGATAATTCTCTTGAAAAGAGGGAGCGACCTCTCTCCCGTTTGTTATCTCCGTCTATCTGAATATTTAACGACTATCGCGGCTCAACCCAACCGATGGTACCATCTACACGACGATAAACCATATTATGATGGCCTGATTTGCTGTTCACGAAGAGCAAAGCCGTCGTGTTGCGAAGATCAAGCATCAAAACAGCATCGGAAACGCTGGCCGTTGGAATATCAACCTGCATTTCGGCAATGACAGGAGGATGATCGCCTTGCTCTTTTTCATCCTCTTCAATGTCGAAGACCGTATAATGCGCGTTATCCTGATCCGCCTTGGCTGCGGCCTCCGTGAGAGTGATTGCGGCTTCATCAATAGAAGGCGTATTTTGCTGGATGCGGGTCTGTAAACGTCGATGATGTCGCCGTAACTGTTTTTCAATCTTGGCCGCTGCCTGATCGAAAGCGGCATGGGCATCTTTGTCTATACCGCCTGCTTTTAGAATAATATCCCGCATGGCATGGATAATAATATCGCAGGAAATAATAGCGTGGCGACGATTACCGAAAGTGACAGAGGCGCTTAGGCATTTGGGGAAATATTTGCTGACGATCTGGCTAAGATGGTCATTGACATATTCTCTTAAAGCCGCGCCTGTATCAATCTGATGGCCGGAAATACGGATATCCATCTTGACTCCCTCCATGCACTTAAAAAATCTTGTAACTTATAAGCCCCAAATCTCTCGAAAAGAGAAAATGATCACATCCGTCTTTATTAACGTCAGAAAGCTAGATTTTGTTTCATGCCCGACGCCAGACAGGATTAGAAATTTTGTCAATAAACGCGCCGTGACGCAATAATTCTTGTGGACTGGCTTCGTGCGGTCTCGGCTGTCTTTTGACTCTTTTGTTTCGTGGTAAGCCGGAAACGGTATTGGGCGTAGAAGAACGCCCGTCATTCTGACTGTTATTGTCATCCAGCACCAAGCCGATTTGGCGCCCACCTGTCAGTTCGACATAAAGCTGTGCCAGCAATTCGGCATCGAGCAAAGCGCCATGTTTAACGCGATGACTGCGGTCGATACCGTAGCGAGTACATAAGGCATCAAGCGTATGTTTGGCACCTGGATGTTTGCCGCGGGCAATCGCCAAGGTATCGACCATTCGGGTCATACAAATGGTCGGAAGGCCGCATTTATCCAATTCGTAATTCAAAAAGCCGAAATCGAAGGCCGCATTATGAGCGACTAAAGGCGACAATTTGAGAAAGGAAAGCAATTCTTGCGCTTTATCGGCAAAAAGCGGCTTGTCTGCCAAAAATTCATCAGACAGACCATGGATTGATTCCGCGACGGCATCCATTTTTCGTTCGGGATTAAAATAGCAATGAAAGCTGTTACCTGTCTCAACCTTGTTGATCAGCTCGACACAACCGATTTCAACCAGACGATCGCCGTTAATGGGGCTGAGGCCGGTGGTTTCGGTATCAAAGACAATTTCGCGCATAACAACACTATCGGCTACCTTGTCCGACAAGGCAACTGGTGATCTGCCTGACTTGTGCGGCAAGGGCGATAATATTGCGGCCATTCTCAATAATAAAATCGGCCTGTTGTCTTTTTTTTCGGTCTGGCCATTGGCGTGCTAGCAATCCGCGAAAGCGTGATTCGGTCATATTAGGGCGCGATAACGCCCGTCTTTTCTGTATCCAATAGGGCGCAGAAACCACCGCGATATAATCGACTGAACGGGTAAATCCGGCCTCGAATAACAGAGGGATATCAACAACCACCAAAGGGTGGCTCTGGTTTTTTCGTAAAAATAGCTGGAGTTCTTCGACCACCGCTGGATGGATGATGGCTTCCAGACGACGAAAGCCTTCGGGATTTTTTAGGAGCTGTTCGCCGAGTTTTTGGCGGTTGACCCCTTTTTCATCAATGACCCCAGAAAAGGCCTGACCAATCGCAGGGAGTAACCGTCCATTGGGGGCTTGTAATTGATGCACGACTTTATCGGCATCAAAAACAGGGCGCCTCATCTGGCTAAAAAGACGGGAAACCGTTGATTTCCCCATGGCAATGGAGCCGGTCAGGCCTAGAATAATCATATGATCCCTTGGGTTTATGCTTGTTGGGTTAGTAACGCCCGCAAAGCCTGATCTTGGTCACGGGGCGGTTTACGATCATAAAAGAGTTCAAAAG
>NZ_JAIWON010000114.1 GCF_020216885.1 Zymomonas sp.
TTGCGAGGATCGACGGCAAGAGCGCTTTCAAGAAGTTGTTCGGCCTCGAGCAGATGGCCTTCCTTTTGCGATTTTTCAGCCTGAAGCATCAAATGGGTGGAATAGGGATTGATATCGCTATCCGCTCTACCTTGAAGCACGGGTGTTCCTGAGGCCAATGTCAGAGAAAGGACAAGGGCTAAAGGCGAAAAATGCATTATTTTCTCCGGAAAAGGAACAGACTGAAGACTACCCATGACGACCGATAATGACCGATTAAGGAAAACTCTAACCTGACTATCTTGCCATCGCAACGAATAGTTATGATGGCGGAAAGAGACAATCAGGTCAGTAAAGATTTTATCCGTTATTGATGAGAGACAAAAACGCTGATTTTAGCTTTAAATTTTGCATCTTATCACGGTTTTAACGACCGATATAACGGAGCCGACTGACAAAAAAGCCATCACTTTTGTCTTGAAGCACAGTAAAGCGACGACCATCCCCGCGCAAACGACCCGCTTGGACATCTGGATTTTCGGCTGTCCAATCAGGATGGCGATTGAGGAAAGCCGCAATCTGGTTAGCGCCTTCATCATCCAGTAAAGAACAGACGACATAGACCAAATAGCCATTGGGGCGAACCAGTTGAGAGGCGACATCCAAAAGATGGCTTTGCGTGTCGATAACCCGTTGCAAGCGCGCCGGATTGAGGCGCCAGCGGGCTTCGGGATTCCGCCGCCATGTGCCACTTCCCGAACAAGGGGCATCAATTAACACGAGATCCGCTTGATGTGCGAGGTCGCCTAATGCCTTCTCTTCCTGTTTAGGATTAAGGAGGCGTTGTTCAATGGGAGGTAGTTTTGCCCGTTCAGCACGGGGTTGCAACCGAGACAGACGATTCCGGTCGGTATCGCAAGCGATCAAATCCAATTTTGCCGCAGGGTTATCGCCCAGCATATCGCTAGCCAAAGCAAGGCTTTTGCCCCCTGCCCCCGCGCAAAGATCAATGACTTTCATGCCAGATTGGGCTTGGCAGATAGCACTTGCCCATTGAGAACCGGCATCCTGTATTTCGATCGCACCCGATTTCCACAAAGAAGATTGATCGACTTTTGTGCCTTCGGGAAGACGAACGGCATAGGGTAAGCCGGATATTACTTGCCCTTCTGGGAAGGTCGCAAGAACTGTGTTTATATCCGTTAAATGAGGATTAAAGCGAATATCGAGCGGAGCGCGCCCCAAAAGGGCATTTTGTTCAGCGCTGTCGATATCACTGGCCACCATCTTTTCTGCCAGCCATGCAGGGAGCAAAGAGGGGTTTTCTTCTGATAAACGGGCTGCTTCTGCCCGTTCTTTAGGGGTTATCGGCTTTGGGGCGCGCGTTGATCCGTCGAATAATGCCGCCAATTCAGGATCATCATAGGCGAGCCGAACCATAGCCGCCCGCCCATTGGCTGGACAATTCCCCGTATGGCGAATTGCCCGATAAACCCATTCACGAATAGCTGCCCGATCTTTTGAACCCGCATAGCGGCGCGTTTTGAAATATTGGCTAATCAGTCGATCAGCCGCAGAACCTTCGTCACGCACCGCCTTAGTAATCTGGTCAAGCAGTTCTATGGCGGCTTCTACTCTGGCTTGAGGGATCACCGCCAAGACTCCTTTTGATCGTTACAACAAAGCTTCTAGCGAAGCGGATAGTTCGGGGCTTCACGGGTGATGGACACATCATGCACATGGCTTTCATTCAAGCCAGCATTGGTGATGCGCACAAATTTACCGCGTTTTTGCAATTCGGGAATGGTAGCCGAACCGGTATAGCCCATAGCGGCTTTGATACCGCCCATCAACTGATGGATAACGGCAGAAGCGGCACCCTTGTAAGGCACCTGACCTTCGATACCTTCTGGAACCAGTTTCATCTGATCTTTGACATCCTGCTGGAAGTAACGATCAGCTGAACCAAGAGCCATAGCGCCAACAGAACCCATACCACGATAGGATTTGTAGGAGCGACCCTGATAAATGAAGGTTTCGCCCGGGGCTTCTTCAGTGCCAGCAAGGAGCGACCCCACCATGACAGTGGAAGCACCAGCGGCCAAAGCCTTGGCCAAGTCACCGGAAGTCCGAAGACCACCATCAGCAATAATCGGGATATTGGATTTAGCGGCTTCCTTGGCAGATTCCATAACAGCCGTTAACTGAGGCACACCGACACCAGCAACAACGCGGGTCGTGCAGATGGAACCCGGACCAATACCGATTTTGACGGCATCCGCACCGGAATCGATCAGGAAGCGCGTGGCTTCTGGGGTGGCGACGTTACCGGCAACAACCTGAATTTTGCTGGAAAGTTTTTTCAGACGTTCAACCGAGCGACCCACATTGAGATTATGACCATGCGCCGTATCAATAACGATAAGATCACATTCGGCATCAATCAAAGCTTCTGCCCGTTCAAAACCAGAATCACCAACCGTCGTTGCAGCGGCAATCCGAAGGCGACCGGAAGGATCCTTGGTAGCGGCCGGATAAGCAACCGATTTTTCGATGTCTTTTACCGTAATCAAGCCAAGGCAGTGATAATTGTCATCAACGACCAACAGCTTTTCAATCCGGCGCTGATGCAGCAAGCGACGAGCTTCATCCTGCGTAACACCCGGTTTCACGGTTGCCAGATTTTCATGGGTCATCAGTTCGGACACTGGCTGATCGAGATGTTCGGCAAAACGGACATCGCGGTTCGTCAGAATACCGGCAAGACGGCCAGAGGCTTCGACCACCGGAATACCGGAAATCTGGTATTTATCCATCAAAGCGCGGGCTTCGCGGAGATTACTGTTAGGCGTAATCGTGATCGGATTAACGACCATGCCGCTTTCATAGCGTTTGACCTGACGCACGGCTTCGGCCTGTTCTTCCACCGTCATATTGCGGTGTAAAACGCCAATACCGCCGAGCTGCGCCATGACGATACCCATTTTGGCTTCGGTTACCGTATCCATAGCCGAAGAGAGCATCGGAATGTTGAGTGAAATTTCCCGTGTCAGGTTGGTACGGAGGTCGGCCTGACTGGGAAGAACATCAGAGGCTGCGGGACGAAGCAATACATCGTCAAAAGTGAGGCCTAGACTGATTTCCATTGTGAATCCCCCGGATCAGGCCCGTTCAAAACCTTAATCATAGAAATTCATAAGGATCTGATTGGGCAATAAGATTCGTAGCCCTATATAATGGGATGGCTTTGCTTTCTAGCACCTGATGGGGTTTTTCCTTATTTATTTTGCATTTTTTGTTTAAACCCGTTGTTAGAAGCGGAAATAAATCAAAGAACCGATCAAGAGCAGCGAAAGGATAAAAAAATTTGGCCGATAATGGTTGCCATTTCACAATGATTTATGCAGTAGAGCGAAAATAAATGACTGCTTCAATCGCCTTGGTCGATGATGACCGTAATATTTTAGCCTCGGTTTCGATGACGCTTCAGTCAGAGGGATTTTCTGTCAGAGTCTATTCTGATGGGAAAACGGCTCTGAATGCGCTTTTGGAATCGCCGCCCGATCTGGTTGTTTTGGATATCAAAATGCCCATCATGGACGGCATGGAGGTTTTGCGGCGGTTGCGTGAAAAAAGCATGGTGCCGGTCATTTTTCTAACCTCCAAAGATGATGAACTAGACGAGGCCTTGGGTTTAGCATCCGGTGCCGATGATTATATCGCTAAGCCTTTCTCTTTGCGGTTGTTGATTGCGCGGATTCGGGCTTTGTTACGGCGCACCGAAGCCAGATTTCAGGAAAAATCTGAAGAAGCGCCCCAAAATAGCCATATCATTGTTAGAGGTCGTCTGGTGATGGATCCTGATCGTCATCAGGTGTCATGGGACGGTGAGGATATTTCCTTGACGGTGACAGAGTTTCTGATCCTTGAGGCTTTGGCGCAGCGCCCCGGTTTTGTAAAATCGCGTGACCAATTGATGGATACCGCCTATCAGGATGATGTCTATGTCGATGATCGCACCATAGACAGCCATATCAAGCGCCTGCGGCGTAAATTCCGTCAGGTAGATAATCAATTCAAAAGTATAGAGACGCTCTATGGTATCGGCTACCGATTTGCCGAAGAATAAAGAAGAAGATGCAGCATCCCGCCATCACTGGCGGAGAAACGAGCTTGCGCTTGGTTGGTCGGCACGTTGGTCGCTGACTGCCCGTATTTTGGCCGTAAATATTTTCGTTCTTCTGATATTTGCTGGCACCTTCTTCTATGTCGCCCAATATCGCGATCGCCTGACGGGTCTTCAGACCGGTAAATATAAAGCGATGGTCGAGCTTATTACCGATAATCTGGAAAATACACCGGAAGCGGAATGGGATCGCTTGATCGGTAAGATGGGACAGCAAACTGGTTTTCGTATTCGGATTTTTAATTCCGACGGAAAAAGGCAATTTGATAGCTGGAACGGACAGCCGCCTACTTATACTATTCATGACCCGAAAAAAGATGACTGGCAGCACCGCCTTGCCCGCACATTGGATCGGATCAATGATATTGTCGTCCATGCCAGCCCGTTAAGTTATTATCAGGAACCGACAGATGACCGGCTGCAAGTCTGGCCGGAAGCGGTGACTGCCCGTAGCCAGAACAAAATGGCAGCCCAGATAAGATGGGCGGCTGATCGGACACCGTTGATTTCAATCGCGACCCCTATCGGGAAAGAGGGCGCAACCTTATTTGCAACGGATAACCCGCGTTACATTACCCATAAAGTCAGACGACAGCGTTTCTGGGCGATGATCGTATTATTGGTCGTCACCTGTGTTTCTGTCGGATTGTCTTTGTTTTTAGCACGGACGATTGTTCACCCGTTAAAAAGTCTTGCTAAAGCCGCCGTGCGTGTCCGTTTGGGACGGGCAAGAGAGGTTCAAGTGCCTCGCCTGCCCGCGCGCCGCGATGAAATCGGTCTATTGGCGAGATCGCTGTCCGATATGAATACCGCCTTGCAACAGCGGATTGATGCGACAGAGGCTTTTGCGGCTGATGTGACTCATGAGCTGAAAAATCCGTTAGCTTCGTTACGATCGGCGGTAGATAGTCTTGAAATGATAAAAGACGATCATTTGCGCCAGCAGTTGATTACCGTCATTCGTGACGATATTCAGCGGTTAGATCGTTTAATTACCGATATTTCAGAGGCTTCGCGTGTTGACGCAGAAATGGCGCGTTCCAGCTTTGAAGTCATCGATTTGGGCCCGTTAATTCAAGGGGTTACCAAACATTGCGAGAGGCGGCCTGATGCAGCCGATGTCCGTATTGCTTTTGCCCGTCCGCAATCTGGTATTGCCGTGGTTTTGGGGGATGGCACGAGATTGACGCGCGTGGTTGAAAATCTGATTGATAACGCGATTTCATTTTCGCCGCCGGATGGTTTGGTGACGATTACCACGACCCGCGACAAAGATGATGTTATCATCAGAGTTGAAGATGAAGGCCCCGGCGTTCCCGATGACGCTAAAGAAGAAATTTTCCGGCGATTCCATTCTGTTCGCCCCAGTCAGGAAGCCTTTGGTCGCCATAGCGGTTTAGGATTGGCGATTGCGAAGGCAACAGTCGAAGCCCATCATGGCACGATTGAAGTTTCTAAGCGGTCGCATGGGAAAGCGGGTGCCAGCTTTATCGTCCATCTTCCCGCAGCGCCGATCATTCATCCGACCCAAAATGGCAAAAAAGCCTAGAGAATGGATAAAATAGCCCTGACATTCCAAGCGAAATGGATAAAAATTTTTACCGAAAAAGGTGATTTTGGAATATCTATTTCTTATCGCTTTTGACTGTGATTATCTTTGTAATGTCATAGGCTAAAGCGTTCTAATTGAGATGTCTTCTGTAACTATTGAAAATACAAGCAAGGCCGGTGGTTCAAACGAATCATCGGCCTTGATTCATGCAACGACGATATTGGTCAAGAATCACGGCGTTCTTTTGATCGGCGCATCCGGCAGCGGAAAATCAGATCTTGCTTTGCGCCTGATAGATCGTGGAGCCATGCTGGTCAGCGATGATTACAGCTTGATAGAAGCTGATTCAGAAAAACAGCTTTTGGTTGCCTCTGTGCCTTCCCATATTGCAGGTTTATTAGAAATAAGAGCTTTGGGAATCGTCAAGATGCCCTTTTCTCCCAAGGCGAATCTGGCTTTGGCTGTCATTTTGGATGACAGAGTTGAACGGATGCCTGATCCTGCCCATTCTGTAGAAATTTTAGGGCGATCTTTGCCGCTTTTAACGCTTAAGGCTTTTGAGGCTTCGACACCGATAAAAATTGAAATGAAAATAGCGTGTTTACAGGGAGATATTCTGCTAAAAGATTGAGATTGAAGAGGATATCTTACCTATGAGCCGGAATGATTTGTCTTCTGCCCCCTCGTCTTCTGCGGCTCCGCCTGCGCGTATTTTATTGGTAACTGGATTATCGGGTGCCGGTAAATCAACAGCGCTTCGCACCTTTGAAGATATGGGATGGGAAACCGTCGATAATTTACCGCTTTCTTTGTTGGAGCGGTTAATTCTGACGCCGCCATCATCGGTTGCGGCGTATAAAGGGCGGCCTTTGGCTTTGGGTATTGATAGCCGCACCCGTGGTTTTACTGTCGAGGCTTTTCTAAAAGGGGTTGAGCAGCTTCGCCAGCATCATAGCCAGCCGATTGATATCCTTTTTCTTGATTGTTCTGACAGCGAGTTAATGCGGCGCTTTGATACAACAAGGCGGCGGCACCCTCTAGCCCTTGATCGACCTATGGAAGATGGCATTTCCGAAGAACGGGCTTTTTTGGCACCTGTCAGAGAAATTGCTGATTTTCTCATTGATACCACCACGACCAGCAGCCACAGCTTGCAAAGTGAATTAAGACAGCAATTCGCATCGGAAAACAGTGTTGCCCCGAATGTGTCGATTTTGTCTTTCGGTTTTTCGCGTGGTATTCCTAGAAATTGTGATCTTCTTTTCGATATGCGCTTTCTTCAAAATCCCTATTGGGAAGAGGCTTTGCGACCTTTGACCGGACTTGATCCAGAGATTGCCGCCTATATCGAGCAAGACCCTTCTTTTTTACCCGCAGTTACAAAAATTAAAGATCTGCTTCTTTTTTTGTTACCACGCTATATAGAGACCGGAAAAAGCTATATTGTTATTGCTTTTGCTTGCACAGGTGGGCGGCACAGATCGGTTTATGTTGCGGAGTGGATAGCGGCTCGGTTGCGTCAGGCGCATTTTTCTCTCACTATTACCCATCGTGACCTAAAACTACCTCTGCTCGAATCGCAATCAAACCGGATACGGGCAGGAAAGGCATATCAAGGCGGATGATCACTTCATGATTGGATTGGTGTTAGTAACGCATGGGGGGCTGGCGGCAGAATTTGTCACAGCCATGGAGCATGTCGTTGGAAAACAGGAAGCTGTTGCCGCGATTTGTATCGGCCCCGATGATGATATGGAAAACCGGCGTGCCGACATCGCCAAGGCTATTGCCGAGGTCGAAAAAGGTGACGGTGTTATTCTTTTAACCGACTTATTCGGTGGAACGCCTTCAAATCTGGCGATCTCATTGATGCAACCCGGTAAAGTCGAAGTGATTGCCGGTATCAATTTACCGATGCTTATTAGGCTGGAACGCGCCCGTAGACAACAGGACGTTCAAACGGCAGTTGCGGCTGCCCGTGAGGCTGGACGAAAATATATATCAGTGGCTTCTGAAATATTAGGCGAATCATTATGACCCCTGTTATCCGAAAAGTGCAGATTACGAATAAACGCGGTCTTCATGCCCGTGCGAGCGCCCGTTTTGTGGCTTTGGCCTCTGCCCAATCAGCCGTGATTGAAGTTGAAAAAGACGGCAATAAAGTCGTTGGAACCTCGATTATGGGGCTGATGATGTTAGGCGCTGCCATTGGTGACTATGTCACCATTTATGCCTCAGGTGTTGGTGCTGAACGGGCTGTCAGTGCCTTGGCCGATCTGGTTGAACAAAAATTCGGCGAAGAATAAGGACTATCTGTTTTTTCATGCCTAGAGCTATTACCGCCTTTTCCAATCCGCTTATCAAACGTGTTCGTTCCTTGCGCGATAAAAAACATCGCCGCGAAGAGGGACTGTTCCTAGCTGAAGGCTTGCGTATTTTAACCGAAGCCCGTGAAGCGGGTTTTATTCCGGTCTATATTTTCTTTGCGGCTGATAGTGCGGCGCATCCTTTGGTTCAGCAACTCATTGACACTGTTGAGGCGAAGGGGGGCGAAGCCATCGAAACCAGCCGTGATATTTTGCATAAATTATCCGGCAAAGATAATCCTCAGACCGTTATTGGGGTTTTTGAAAGTTTTACCCTTCCTTTGTCTTCTATTGACCGCAGACAGGCACCGATCTGGTTGGTGGCTCAATCTTTGAGAGATCCCGGAAATCTTGGCACCTTGTTACGCACCGGTGATGCGGTTGGTGCGGGTGGATTGATCCTGATTGATGATTGTGTCGATCCTTTTTCGGTCGAGGCTGTGCGTGCGACCATGGGGGCGTTATTTACCCAAAAAATAGCTACCGCCCGTTGGGAAGATTTCCTTGTCTGGTTACGACAGGGAGAAGGTGATCTGATCGGCACCAGTTTGCGGGCAACCCAAGATTATCAAGAACCACGTTATCAAACGCCCAGCTTTGTTCTGGTCGGAAATGAAGCCCAAGGTTTACCCGATTCTTATGAGGATGCCTGCGACCATCTGGTTAAAATTCCAATGATGGGGCGTGCTGATAGCCTGAACGTTGCCGTAGCGGGTGCCATTATGGCTTATGAAGTCTTAAATCAGCAGCGAAAAAGCCGCTAAATGGATTTATCAGGACATTGCCATTTCCGTTAAGGGCAGGAAAAGATCAGCTATGAAATTCAACAGAATGACCCTTATTGCCTCCCCGACCCCGAAGGCACAAAAAGCCGCAGAAGAGCTGAAAAAATTATACCAATGGTATCCGTTGGAAGAAGCGGATGTCATTATCGCCCTGGGCGGGGATGGTTTCATGCTGCAAACGCTGCATCATCTTCTGGATAATAGCTTTAATCTGCCAGTTTTCGGGATGAATTTGGGAACGGTCGGTTTTCTGATGAATGAATGGCGGCCAACTAATCTTCTTCGGCGGCTGATAAGAGCTAAACAATTTACCGTTTATCCGTTGCGGATGGATGGTCAGACGGTTTCTGGTGAGCAAAAAATATATCGGGCTATCAATGAAGTATCCATGTTGCGGGAAACCCGTCAGACCGCCCATATCGAGATCAGCGTTGATGGCCGGATTGTTTTGCCTGAATTGGTTTCTGATGGTGTGTTAGTCGCAACCCCTGCCGGATCGACAGCGTATAATTTGTCTGCCGATGGTCCAATTTTGCCTTTTGATTCCGGTATGCTGGCATTGACCCCGATCAGCCCTTTCCGCCCAAGGCGGTGGCGGGGCGCGATTGTGCCAGATGGTTCTATCATTGATATGCGGGTAGTTGACCCCGATAAAAGGCCGATGAGTGCTGTCGCCGATCAGCGTGAATTACGTGAAATTGCTAATTTGACGATCACGCTTGACCGGACAACGCCGCTTCATCTTCTCTTTGATCCCAATCATGCCTTGGATGACCGGATTGCGCGTGAACAATTCCGCTTATGTTAATCCGGCTTTGCTAAGAAGAAATGCCATTTTCTGTTGAGGAACAAAAAAGCCTGTGATGGTTTTATAAAAGATTATCGGATTCAGCAGCGCTGAATTTCATACTCATATCTGAAAATATATCTTTGTTTTTTGGATATCAGGCTGATTTTGAGACCTTTTATTCAGAAAGAAATTGTTATTTTCGAGAATATCGGCATAGAGCTTGTATTCACAAGGATGTTGTCTGACTTGTTACGATAACGTCACGTCAGAATAAGAGTTTTATAACCGCTGATTTGGTTTTTGTCTGATATTGTCTTGATACGGCTATAGAGAAGGTAAAGCGTGTCTGTTTTTATGAAAATGCTGTCGCCACTCAATCATAGGCTTTTTCACAAAATACGTTTTATTTTGCCGCTGTTTTTCTCTTTTTTCTTTTTAAATCAGTCTCTCTATGCCCAAGACACAGGCGTAGATAATAGCAGTCAGGCTAGTCAAGCGCAGCCGCAAGGCAATCAGGCTTTATCGAAATCAGAAGCCAAAAAATTACTGAATATTCTGGATAATCCTAAAAAACGGGAAGAATTTACCCAAACGCTTTCTTTGATTGCAAAGGGATTACCAAGCGATCAGGCTGGCGCTAATGCTGCTGCCAGTGATAATGCGGATAGCGATTCCAGCGCCTCTAATGCAGCTTCGAATAGTCAGGAAGCGACGGCTCCGAAAACGGCAGCTGTAGCGGCGAAACCAGCCAGTAAGGCCACGGCTCCTGCGGCAGCAGATAGCAGCAGCACCGAAAATAGCAGTGATCCGACGGCTTTGATTGATAAAGATGTGAGTGACGATCTGAATATCGTCTCGCGCTATATCATCAAATATACCACGAGCTTTGCAGCCATATTCAAAGATATGGGCTTTATCAGTCGTTGGTTTCATTATGAAATGACGCATCAGGCTGCCAGAAGCATTCTTTTTAGTGCGGTTTTTTATGGGTTGTTGATTTTTGCTATTGGGCTAGCGCTTGAATATACAATAGTCTTTTTTACGCGCGGGTTGCTTCGAACTATCAAAGAACGCGCCCAATCCTATGAGACCGCATGGAGCCTGAAACATGCGCCCCAGCCCGAAAATAATGACGATACAAGCGACAAGTTAGAGATTGCTTCCGATGTAGGCGATGCGGGTTCGGATAATTCAGAAGAAAAAGCGGCTGAGACCAAGGAAACGCGAGCAGAAGACCATCGTCGCCAAAATGAAGTGATGGCCTTTATTATCCGTATTCCTTTTGCCTTTTACCATTTGGCCACCAAATTATTGCCAGTCGCTGTTTTCTTGGGCTTTAATTATATTGTTTCAGCGCTGATATCGCCTAGCCGTCAGGCCGAGGCTTTGACCTTGTCTCTTGCCAATGCTTATGCCTTGTCGCGCACCGCCTATATTATTTTGGAATCTACCTTTGCACCAAAATCGCCCCCGATTAGGCTTCTTCCTGCATCGGATTCTACAGCCGCTTTGGTGATAAAATGGGCCAATATCCTCGTCATAACGCCTGCAATTGGTATGTTTTTGATCTCTATGGGGGATGAATTCCATATTGCGCGGCGCGGCATTGAGGCTTTGATCTTAGCCTCTATTCTGGTCGAACATCTGTTTTTAGCCGCCTTTATTTGGCGAATCCGGCATATTGTCGCGCAGGCTTTGCGCCCGCCGGAAAAATTACAGAGCCGTCCCTTCTGGCGCTTTATCAGCACAATTATTGGCCTTTGGTGGATACCGGCTATCTTTGTCGATATCGCCTTGTGGGTGGTCTGGGCAACCCGTTTCCATGGTGGCTACCGATGGATGCTCCGCAGCTGTGTTTTGACTATTGCGATTTTGGTTTTCTCTCGTCTGGCGGCAGTTTTGGCCTATGGCGCACAAGAAAATCTGTTCAATTTTAATGACGACATGAAAAGCCGCTATCCGCGATTACAGAAGCGCGCTGATTTCTATTATCCTTATGTCCGCAGCATTATCACCTTTGTGATTACGGCGGTTTCGCTGATTGCTTTGACCCAAAGTTGGGGTATCCCTACCCTTCGCTTTCTTTTCAAATCATCAATCGGCGCGCGCCTGACCAGTCTGGCCTTTAGCCTTTTTATCGCGATCACTGTGGCTGTAACGCTGTGGGAATTTATCAATGCGATGTTGAATCGCCAGATAGACCGCTATCATGAAAGCAATCAGTTCAGTCGGGCAACACGGTTACGCACGGTTTTTCCGATTATCCGCACCGTGCTTTTGGTCTTTATCATAGCTATCGTTGCTGTGACGACTTTGTCTCAAATCGGTATCAATGTGGCACCTTTGCTGACCGGTGCTGGTATCATGGGTGCGGCGATCGCCTTTGGTTCGCAAAGCCTTGTGAAGGATTTTATCACCGGCTTCTTTATGCTGGTGGAAGATGCGATTCAGGTCGGTGACTGGGTTTCAACCGGTGGTGTTTCTGGCACGGTCGAGCATCTCTCGATCAGAACTTTGCGTGTTAGAGCCGTGAATGGTGATTTGCACATCATTCCTTTTTCTTCTGTGTCTTCTATTGCCAATACAGGCCGCGATTTTAACCAGATTATTATTCGTCAGACGCTTGATCTATCGGAAGACCCCGATCGTCTCGTTAAAATTATGCAGAAGACTATCGACGAAATGCGGAAAGAGGATGCCTATAAAGACATCATTTATTCCGGTTATAATGATCTGGGTGTTGATATTTCAGACAGCAATGGTTCGGTTTTAGTAGGCTCTATCCGCACTGCGGCAATGATGAAATGGAAAGTCCAAAGAGAATTTTATCGCCGTCTGGGTAACCGTATGGCCGACGCGAATATCAAATTCTATACCGGCACTTCCTATTATACAACACCGCCCGGATCGCCGTTACATTGGATCAACGATCAGCCTAGCCCTGCGCCGCAATCGGATACCGATATGATGCGGAAACTGGAGGCGGCCAATACCCATTCTGATGAGGCCGTGAAGACCGGTCAAAAGAAGGATAGCTCACCGTCTCCAAAATCAGCAGGGAAAGAGGCTGATACGGATTCCGAGGCGAAAGATGTTCGGGGAAAAGCCTCTGGTGAAGGTTCCAATCAGAAAGATTCTGGAGAATAGAATTAAAGTTTAAATCCTGACAGGATTTTATCCGGCTACCTGATATCCATCACGCATAGGTAGCCGGATTTTTTCGTGATCTATCTCTGACTATTGAAATGATAGGGTATCGTTAGAAGAAAAGTTTTCCGACTAGCATAAGATATTTAAAATGGGCTTTTTAGCTTGTGGTAAAGCGCCTTAATTCTGTTTGATGGAAGAAGATTATATCTGGTATTTCGTCAAATTAGGCCGTTTTACGAAAGAAATATTACCGGTGGCATAAGCCGACAGGCCTAAAAAGACGTTGTTATTACCTTATCATTTTTAATCGCATCATCTCGTATAAAACCGTCATATAGCTAGTTTTATTGAGGGTAATGCCCTTATCCCTTGAGAGGTGAGAGCCTGTCAGGGGATTTTTTTAATACATTGAATGCGGAAAAAGGGGGCTGTGATTTCTTGCTTTTGAATTGGCCTGTTTCATAAGCTGCTATTTTATTGACTATTGGCCGATTTTTAGTGGTTTTGGATAATTTCGGCTTAGTTTGATGTAAAATTTAGAAATGATAGATTTCATTTGTTTCTATTTATGGAGTTAAAATCTTCCAGTAAGCCTATGTTGAAAGAGCAAGAATAGCTTGAACGGGAAAACTGGCTTGTTGTCTTGTTGTGAGGCCATTTCTGTTAAGTGGAATCTTGAGGCTTTGATGTTGTTTTGACTGGAGTTTCGTCAAATGAAGCCGTTTGTTTCTTTAGCCGCTACGGCATTTTTCTTGTCTTTTACGGCTGTTGACATGGCTTCGGCTGAAGCGGTGAGCCATGCCGAGCAAATTCAGGCCGGAAGCTATGATGTCGAGCCTTATCATACCCAAGTCGCCTTTTCGGTACTGCATTTTGGATTTACCTATTATCAGGGTATTTTTTCACAAATATCAGGCAAACTTGATCTTGATACCCAGAATCCTGCGAAATCGAGTCTTGCCGTCACTATTCCAGTCACCTCGGTTCTGACGACCAGTTCAAAACTGGATGACGAATTAAAGGGCGACCAATGGTTTGATAGCGCGAAATTTCCTGAAGCTCGCTTTGTTTCAACTGAGATCCGTCAAACGGGTAAAAATGAAGCGGTGGTGACAGGTAATCTGACTTTGCACGGCATTACCAAGCCTGAAGTTTTGAAAGTGCGTTTTATCGGCGCGGGTATCAATCCTTTAGACAAAAAATATACGGCTGGTTTTGAAGGCGACACGACAATCAAACGCAGTGATTTTGGCATTAAAACCTATGTTCCTTATGTCAGCGATAACGTGGCGCTGCATATCGCCGGTGCTTTTGAAAAGCGGAGCTAAAATCTTTTAAGCGGATATCTGTAATCCAGACTGAAGACTTTCCTTTCAGGGAATTGTCATTGAGGTCTGGAATCAAGGAATCGCTATGGCTCTTTTCAGGATTAGAAGCGTTTATCAAAAAGGCTTCATATTGATACCGTAGAGATGTCCCCTTTTATGAAATGAAAGGGAAAGATTTTAGCTAACCATGATCTGATAAATAGTGGCCTTTTGTCACCGGATTAAAGGGCAAAATACGGTCATAAAAATTTTACCATCACAAAAGAAGGTTGTTGATTATGCCTAAAATTCTTGTTCTTTATTATTCCACTTATGGTCATGTCGAAAGCATGGCCTATGCCGTGGCAGAAGGCGCACGTGCTGCCGGAGTCGAAGCCGATGTGAAACGGGTACCGGAATTAGTGCCTGAAGAATCCGCCAAGAAGAACCATTTCAAGATCGACCAGAAAGCACCGATTGCCGAGCCGAAAGATTTATTGGAATATGACGGCATCATTGTGGGTGCACCAACCCGATTTGGACGTTTGCCGTCACAAATGGCGAATTTTTGGGATCGGACGGGCGGCATCTGGGCGCAGGGTGCCTTGATTGGAAAGGTCGGAGCGGTCTTTACCTCTACCGCGACCCAGCATGGCGGACAGGAAACCACGCTTTATTCC
>NZ_JAIWON010000115.1 GCF_020216885.1 Zymomonas sp.
CCTTGACATCTGGCTTGCCGATATTGATCATCGGTTCAATCGTGAACAGCATCCCCGGCTTTAACTCAACACCTTCACCCGGAATACCGACATGGACGACTTCTGGTCGGTCGTGGAAAACCTTGCCCAAACCATGGCCGCAGAAATCACGGACAACGCCGTAGCGATGTTTGGCAGCCAATGTCTGGATAGCATGGCCGATATCGCCGATATGATTTCCGGGTTTGGCCTGTTCGATGCCAAGCATTAAAGCCTGATAGGTCACATCAACCAGTTTTTTAGCCTTTAAGGGCACATCGCCTACGAAAAACATCCGGCTGGTATCGCCATGCCATCCATCGACAATAACGGTCACATCAATATTGATGATGTCGCCTGATTTGAGCGCTTTTGGCCCCGGAATACCGTGACAAATCACATGATTTGCAGAGATACAAACCGATTTCGGGTAACCGCGATAATAACGGCAGGCGGAGACACCGCCGCCCTGACGGATCAGATCATCGGCCAGAGTATCAAGGGCTTCGGTGGTGACACCCGGTTTGACATAAGGCACCAACGCATCAAGAACATCAGCCGCCAATCGGCCTGCTTTTCGCATTCCGGCAAAAGCGTTTTCATCGTAAAGTTTAATGGCATGCGTACGAATAGCCGCATCACCTTCTTTGACATGGATATATTCGGTCATAACTTCTGCTATAACCAATATGCTTTCCCTTTGCGAGCCGCATTCACATATTCCCTTTTTGGATTCGGAATATCTGCCGCATCAGAGGAAAGAGGAAAAGGACGGACTGAAAATGACAACAAATAATCGCGTATGGACAGCCGCTTTGTTGGTTATCGGTGATGAAATTTTGTCTGGACGCACCGAAGATCGAAATATTGCCCAGATTGCTTCATGGTTGAACATGCAGGGAATCAGGTTAGCGGAGGTTCGGGTTATTCCTGACGACAGTCAGGCCATTGGAGAGGCCGTTCTCGCCTTGAAAGACAATCATGACTATTTATTTACAACCGGCGGCATTGGCCCGACCCATGACGATATTACCGTGGAATCTATCAGTCAGGCCTTGAATCTTCCCGTGATTATTCATCCCGAGGCCAAAGCCTGTCTTGAAGTCTATTATGCTGATCGTGGCGGTGTGACCCCTGCCCGACTTCGGATGGCAAGAACACCGGAAGGCGCAACACTGATTAAAAATCCGGTTTCTGGTGCGCCCGGTGTCCGTATCGGCAATATTTTTATTATGGCTGGTGTGCCTAAAATCGTAACAGCCATGCTTGAAAGTCTGAACGGCACTTTATCCGGTGGGAAACCTGTTCTATCCCGCACTGTCGGAAGCTGGAATGGTGAAAGCCAGATTGCCAAAATCTTGCAAGAAACCGAGAAAGATCATGCCCTGTGCAAATTGGGAAGCTATCCCTTTTTCCGAAATGGCAGCGGTGGGGTCAATCTAGTAATCCGTTCGGTCGATCGCGAGGCTTTAAATCGCTGTGCCGAAGATTTGATTAACCGGCTTTTGAAAGAAGACTTGTCGGCTGTCGATGGTGCTATTTAGAAGAGGTTTTTTATGGCTTTAAAAGGCCTTTTTTTAGACAAAATAAGAGATCAGGCGATTAACCGCCGCCGTCTTGGAAAAGCAATTCTAGAATTTGGAACGGCTGGTCTATTATCAGAAACGGTTATCGGGCGTACTTTGGCAGCAGAAGAAAATCCCCCTGCGAAGAAGTCATTCCCTTTTCCGATTGATAAGGGAGACGATAATCCTTTGCTGAATACCCATCGGGTTAATTGGCAGGTGACCAATGGGGAATTGATGCATGGCTATATTGCGGTACCGGCCGCTGCCAGAAATAAATTGCCGACGGTTCTCATTATCCATGACGAGCAAGGGTTGGATTTTGCCACACGGGAATATACCCGTAAAATGGCATTGAATGGCTATATTGCCTTGGCACCGGATTTTCTGTCTGCTTGGGGTGGGATGCCGGATGATCCCGCAAAAACACGCGCTTTGTTAATGGGTGTCGATTGGTCATGGCTTGTCAAAGATGCCGCAATGACGGTCAATTGGCTTAAAAATCAGCGCTATTCTACCGGAAAAGTCGGGGCTATCGGCTTTGGTTGGGGCGGTAAGCTCGCTCAATATACCGCGGCTAAAGCCGAAGATGCGTTAACGGCGGCAGTCGCTTATTATAGCGAGACGCCCCCTATGAATGAAGCTGCCCATATAAAAGCACCGTTACAGCTTCATTTCGGCACAAGGGATTCTGCCGTTAATGCAGCAGCCTTAAATTGGGTTTCAGCCCTGAAAAGCGCCTCTGTGCCATTGGAATGCTATTTCTATCCTAATGCTGGGCATGGTTTCATGAATGAAGCCATGCCTGCTTATAATGAGGCGACTGCCAATGAGGCATGGAAGCGTAGCGCTGAATTTTTAGCATCCAATCTTAATCCCAAAGAAAGTCTGCTTCATAAAATCAATAAGGGAGAGCAAAAGTTAGAGAAAGAGCAAGCGGCGGCCTCTTCTACGAAGCCTACCGTTTCCCAAAAGGCCACTCAACAGCCGGAATAAAGCTCTTAAAGCCTGAAGTTATAATAAAAAAGCCCGAAACAAAATTTCGGGCTTTTCTTTTTTAGAAATCAATAAGGTGATTAGCGACGGTCACCCATAAAGTTCAGCAGGAAGCTGAACATATTGATGAAGTCCAGATAGAGGCTTAAAGCGCCCATCACGGCCATCTTACCAGCATATTCACCACCAGAAGTCATGAAATACATGCTTTTGATTTGCTGCGTATCATAAGCGGTAAGGCCAGCAAAAATAAGCACGCCCAAAGCGCTGATACCGAATTGCAGCGATGAAGAGTGAAGGAACATGTTCAGTAAAGAAGCAATGATTAAGCCGAAAACAGCCATAATCAGAAAGCTACCGATACCAGACAAGTCTTTCTTCGTCAGATAACCAAATACGCTAAGTCCTGCAAAGGCCGCAGCCGTTGCAAAAAAGGTCTGGGCAATAGACGTACCGGTATAGACGAAGAAAATGACCGCCATTGAAAGTCCCATGACAGCCGCATAAGACCAGAAGAGCGTCTTCAACGTTGAAAGCTTGAAGCGGTTTACACCAGCGCTAAGGGCGAAAACAAAAGCCAGCGGTGCCAGAATAACCAGCCAACGCAAAGGTGAGAAAATAATGGCCGCGCCTAAGGCTGAATGTGCCACAAGATAGGCAACAATGCCGGTAAGCAATACACCGCCAGCCATATAATTATAAACCGAAAGCATATAGGAGCGAAGACCGGCGTCCCGCTCCGAAGCTCCGTTACGGCCACGCGCAGCAGATTCCGTCACGGTCATCCGGGAATCATTCCAATTTGCCATAATAGATAATCTCCAATTGAGATATGGTTGCTATCTATATCAGCATGAGAAGAGGAGGTTTCAAGCTGATAAAAGATATCTTTTTTTCAGAAAATAACACCTCTGACAGGCAAAATAGGTCGTATTTTGACCTGTATACAGAGAAATTATACTCGACGAATTGTTATACTATGATGAATAAGATTGTAACAAATTGTTGAGGATATCAAATTTTATAACAAGTGATATCGTCAGACAATGGTTTCATCAAGCTTTGCCTTGCCAAGGCTATCCTGAGTCAGATATTTGAGCGCTGTTTTTTCAGCGGGAAGACCAAGGTGAGCAGCCAAAGCTTGAACGACAAGAGCGTGATCATCTCTTTGATCTAAGCCTGAAACGGCAATATATCCAACAATACCAGCTTTTTCTACTGTGATGGGGAAAGCCCCGCCATGGGTCGCGTAATCTCTATCATCGAGGCCATAGTCGGATAAGGACGTGACGCCTTTTTTCTTCAATTTTAGGCCGACAGCATAAGAACTGGTGTAATAATGGGCGACTGTTGCGGCTTTCCGTCTGAGCCAATTTTTATTGTCTGGCGAGCTGTTGGGCATAGCACAATAAAAAAGCGGCTGATTAAAACGGGCAACGGTAATCGCAATCGGGTAATTTTTCTGAACAGCAATCTGGCGAATATAAGAGCCGAGTTGCCATGCAATATCTTCATTAAATTCCGGTAAGCGCAGCAATTTTTCTTGCTGTTTCACTGCGGCGATATCTGCATCGAGAGCTAACTGTTGAAGATTACCCATGAGAGGCACCTCTTATCTTTATGTTATGAAAAGAGCTTAGTCCCATCGTCACCATAAAGACAGTTACATTCTGTATTTTGTCGAAAGGACAAAAGGATAAAGAGCGACAAAAAAACAAACAGCAAGAAATAAAAAAAAGGCCAGTCAAAATGACCGGCCTTTTTTGTTGGAGCCTAGAAAGGCAGTGAAAATTACTGACCTGAACCTGGGCCGAAAGTGATTTCGACGCGGCGGTTCTGAGGTTCACGAACACCATCAGCCGTCTGAACCAGAAGATGCGTTTTACCGTAAGCTTCGGTAGCCATTGCATCGTCAGGAACACCCTTGCCGACCAGATAAGCTTTAACAGAATCGGCACGACGCTGTGACAGACCCATGTTGTATTTAGCCGGACCTGCGGTATCGGTGTAACCAGCAACAACCACGCGAGCCTGCCCAGTCTGGGCGTAGGAAGACGCAACGTTGTCGAGGATAGAAGCCGCTTCTGGCGTAATATTATACTTATCAAAGTCGAAGAACACCAAGAACGGCCCCGGAATAGCAGGAGCTGCTGGCGCAGGCGGTTCTTCGGGGGGCGGAGGCGCCGGTGGCGTCGGAGGCGGAGGTGCCGGCATCGGAGGAGGCGCAGGCTGAGCAGCCTTCGGTTCACCAAAGTTGAAGACCAGACCGGCCAAGACGCTATGCGAACGATAGCGGCCAGACATGTTGCCCATGTCGGTCGTCCGGAAATTCAAGCCGTTGACGTTGAAGAAACGATACTTCAGTTCGAAGTCGATCATTTTGGTGACCGGCTTACGGATACCAGCGATGACCTGCCATGCAAAATGGGCATCGTTATCGTTGGCAAAGCTACCCGTGCCACCTGCCGAATAATGGTTAAGTGCGACGCGAGCGACACCGACACCGCCTCCGATAAAGCCGGAAACACCATCATTTTTGCCGCCAAAGTCGAACATACCGTTCAACATGAAGCTCAAGACATCGGTTGAACCGTGGTTTCTGGAGCTACCACCATTGCTTACCGAAAAGTTCTTGTTATTCGAACTTTTATAGGCAGCTTCACCTTCAACACGGAAAGGCCCGAAGTCGTAACCAACATTGGCATCGACATCATAGCCTGCTTTATTACCCAATCTGGCAGACTGGGCGTTCGGAAGTTTATAATGTATGTCTTCGACGAACAGACCACCGCCGTCGACGCTGACATACCAAGCACCGTCGCGAGCGAGCGCCGGTGCAGCTATTGCGCTAGAGGCGAGCGCAGCCACAATGGCCAGCTTACGCATTGTCATCCCCTTTCAATCAAACCCTTACGGATTACTATCGTAACTAAACAAAGCAAGCGAGCGGTGCAAGCACACATATAGCTCAAAATGTTGCCAAAAAGCATCGCATATCAAACGAAAAGCGTGTTTTTGCCTAATTACACATAATCGAACCAGCGATTTCTTCAAAGAAATCTTAAAAGAAATTTCAAGCTAGTTTGTTTTGTCATAGTAGTTTTAGTTAGAAACGCAAAAAAATAAAATAAAAAGCGACATCTTTTTGCAGATTAGTCCCTTTTACCGCGAATAGAGACTTTTATAACGCAGTTGACATCCAAGAGAGTGGGATATCTATAGCGCTTTTTTTGAATGTGAAAGCGGAATTTTAGAAAAAAACCGCCTTCAGATTAGATCAAAAACGCTATTTCAACCAAGCTATTCAAGCATTTCGCTTTTTTCGAGCCAGATCGCTTCTTTTTTATTGAGTTCGTCTTCAATGTCAGCACGCGACTTCATTAACTGGGTAACGGTCAGTTTTTTGTCCTTGGGAGAGGCCTGATCGGGATCAAATAAAGCCTGATCTATCTCGCTTCTACGAGAAGTTAGCTTGCTAATTTCGCCTTCAAGTTTTTTGATTTCATCGCGCAAGGCTTTGTTTTGTTGCCTTTTTTCTGCTCTAGCGCGCTTGTCGGCCTTCTTATCTTGTGCTTTGACCGGAGTCTCTGAGGTTGGTTTATCCGATTTTCCCAAAATGAAATTGGTATAATCATTTAAATCGCCGTCAAAATCAGTGGCTTTCCCATTATCGACCAAAATAAGGCGATCTGCGGTTAATTCCAACATATGGCGATCATGGGAAACGATGATAACGGCACCCTGATAATCAGCCAGCGCCTCGATCAAGGCTTGCCGAACATCGACATCAAGATGGTTGGTTGGTTCATCCAAAATAAGCAGATGAGGCGCGTCGCGGGTAATCAATGCCAAGGCCAATCTTGCCCTTTCACCACCGGACATGCTGCCCACTTTTTGGATGGCTTTATCACCTGAAAAACCAAAACGCCCCAATTGCGACCGCACGGCTGTTGTTGATGCGCCCGGCATAAGGCGCGTCATATGGTCGAGCGGACTATCGTCAACATCCAGCTCTTCCACTTGATATTGGGTGAAATAGCCTACTTTGATCTTGGAAGACGTAACCATTTGGCCATCGACTGTAGGCAGTTGGCCAACAATCAACTTTGCCAAGGTTGTTTTACCGTTACCGTTCCGGCCGATGAAAGCGATTCGGTCATCGGGGTCAATGCGCAGATTGAGCTTGGTCAAAATCGGCTTATCATCATAACCGACGGCAGCTTGATCTAGCGTGATTAAAGGCGGTTTCAAATTGTCATCGGGACTTGGAAAAGAAAAGCTGAGTGATGGATCTTCGACGGCGGCTGCAATCGGTTCCATTCTTTCCAGTGCTTTCATTCGGCTTTGTGCTTGACGGGCAGAATGGGCTTTTGTCCGCCAGCGATTGACAAAACTTTGTAATTTTTCCCTTTCGGCTAATTGCCGATTACGTGCCGATTCGAGTTGGGACAGTCTTTCTGCCCGCTGTCTTTCAAAAGCATCATAGCCGCCCGGATAAAGGGTCAGTTTGCCTTGCTGTAAATGCAGGATATGGTCGGCAACCTTATTCAAAAAATCGCGTTCGTGACTGATTAAAAGTAACGTCCCGCGATACCCGCGGAGAAAATTTTCAAGCCAAAGCACGGCTTCCAAATCAAGATGGTTGGAAGGTTCATCCAACAGCAACAGATCAGGCGCTGAGAATAAAAGCGCGCCCAAGGCGACGCGCATCCGCCAACCACCTGAAAAAGCCGAAAGGGGTTGATGCTGCATCGTTTCATCAAAGCCAAGACCAGCCAGAATACGCGCTGCCCTTGCCGGCGCGGTATAAGCATCAATCGTGTTCAGTCTTTCATGAATTTCGGCCAGCTTTTCTAGGTCGCTTTCCGTTTCGCTGGCTTCTATCAGGCGCGAACGTTCTTCATCAGCCGCCAATACGGTTTCATAAGGCGTGGCTGATCCTTCGGGGGCTTCTTGTGCGATATAGCCGATCCGTGTCCCGCGTGGCATTGATAATTCGCCGCTGTCGGCTTCCAATAAACCGGCAACCACCTTCATTAAGGTTGACTTCCCTGCCCCGTTACGACCGATTAAGCCAACATGACTACCCGGTGGTAGGCTGGCCGTGGCCTGATCAAGGATGAGTTGGCCTCCAAGCCGGACAGTAATAGCCGAAAAACTAAGCATAATTCTCAATTCGGATGGTTGGTCGGGAATAGGAAAGAAAGTGATTCATAAAAATCACAAGCGAGGCATTCAACCCTTATTCTAAAAAAAGCGGTTAGCCTTCAAATTGACGCATCAACAAACGGACATCCGAATCGACATCTTCATCCGTTATCCGCAGCTTCTCTATTTGGCGAATGGCATGAATAACCGTGGTATGGTCGCGCCCCCCAAAGCGTTGTCCAATTTCCGGTAATGAACGAGAAGTCAGTTGTTTTGAGAGATACATGGCGACTTGACGCGGGCGGGCAATAATCCTGTCCCGTCTTTTAGAGCTCATATCCGCTAATTTAAGGTGATAATGGTCGCAAACCCGTTTTTGAATATCTTCAACCGTTACGCGCTGTTGCGTTGTCCGAAGCAGATCAGCCAAAGTTTCGGTAACGAAATCCATATTGATGGGACGATTGGAAAGCGTTGCATAGGCAACTACCCGATTGAGCGCGCCTTCCAATTCCCGCACATTAGTACAAATCCGTTTAGCCAGAAAGAAAACAATATCTTCCGGCATCGAGACCTGAGGCATGGCTTCGAGCTTTTTGAGGATAATGTTTAACCTCAACTCGAAATCGGCGGGATTGACATCAGCCACCAAGCCCCATGACAAACGGGACAGGATACGGCTTTCAATCCGTTCCAAATCTTGCGGGCTGCGATCGGCAGAAATAACCAGACGACGGCCAGCAGTGATGACCTCGTTCATCGTGTGAAAGAATTCTTCCTGTGTGGAATCCTTTCCGGCAATGAATTGGACATCATCGATCATTAGAAGATCGGCAGAACGCAAGCGGGCTTTGAAACTATGGGTATCCTTGGCGCGCATCGAAGCGACAAAATCATACATGAATTTTTCAGCCGACATATACAAAGCCGTGCTGTTCGGATGTCGCTTGAGATATTCAATGCCCACAGCATGCATGAGATGGGTTTTACCAAGCCCCGTTCCGCCATAGAGAAAAAGCGGATTGAAATCGAGCTTACCGCCTTCGGCAAAAGTACAAGCCGCCCGATAGGCCAGGTCATTCGCTTTACCGACAACAAAATTATCGAAATTATAGCGTTCTTCAAATTGGTTTTGATCCTCGCCCTCGGCTTTTTTTTCAGGGCTAGTACTTTTAGGCGTGGCAGGAACTGATTGTTTTTTCTTTGCCGGCTTTTTCAGCAATGGGCGAGGTTGATCACCCAGCGGTAATTCTATTTCGGTAACATCGAGGAGCAAAGGTTGTGATTCTGGGTTACGGACACTGACCTTGACTTCGGCAATGCCCGGCCAGACTGTCCGCCATGCCAGCAAAAGCTCATCAGACAGATGGGAGGATATCCAGTTAGCCATAAATTCGCTGGGGCAAGCCAAGCGAATGATTTTTTTCTGGCTATCAAAATCGGCAAGCATCAGCGATTTAAGCCAGCTTTCAAAAGTCCGGCTGCCGCATTTTTTACGCAATATCTGGCGCGCTTCGCTCCATGCTGCCGGCAGTAATGAAGCCCAGTCCTGTGACGGGGGCTGCATCTCTCCACCTTCTTTTTGCACTGGATTCAGCACGCTATTCTACTACCCCGCTTTGCTTTGCCTTGTATCAATGGAGAGTGTATTTCCGGCAAATTGTCTTTTTTGAAAAGACAATTTTTGCGTTCTTGAGTCCCTTGTCGCGGAGACCCGACATATCTGATTCTTTGTCTATTGAAGTCCAAAAAACAGACTCAAATATGATCCGGTATGTTCTTGCTTTTTGGAAGAGCAATCCCCGCCAATCAAGGGGGAAGCGACAAGAGTCTTAAAAATTTATATCTTGACTCGATATATGCACATGAATCACTTCATAAGATACAATCACTTGAATAAACCGTCACAGAAATTCTGTCAGGAATCCTGTATTATAGCTGTCGGGCATAGGCCAGAGAAAATTACCCAATCTACCCCTTGGAAATGACGGTTTTTAATCGCAGGCTATTGGCGTGTTCAAGAAAAGTATTTCTGGCAGCCGCAAGCCTTCACGGCCAGAATATCCGGTCGCGTCAGATTTTTAAAGCGGATACAGAAAATCATCCATTCAGGACGAATGGATATATTTTACCTGATTACGACAAATCAAGCAGGGCTGGAATGGTTTGGAACAGAAATCGAGGGAATATGCCATCTTTCTAAAGAAGAGCGATGGCATCCCTTTCCCTGACGTTTAAGCGAGCGCAGCGACGCCTTTTGCCAAACGAGAGAATTTCCGTGAAGCCGTGTTTTTATGCAAAACACCTTTAGAAACGCCACGGAATAATTCCGGCTGTGCGCTTGCTAAAGCGGTTTCGGCTTCGGATTTGTTACCAGCAGCAATAGCAGATTCGACTTTTTTGATGAAAGTACGAATGCGGTTGACGCGGTTACCGTTAATTTCAGCGCGACGGTCGTTACGACGGATGCGCTTTTTTGCCTGCGGCGTATTCGCCATGCTTGTCCTCGATGTAATCAGAAAATAAATAGTTAAGGCACTGACTTCAATAATTCAGCCCTTACGAAGAAGAAGTCTTTATGGCTTTTCTTTTTATCGGTCAAGAGCCAGCCCTGCTTAGCAAGGGATTCTGTAACAATTTTATAGAAAAGAAAAACAAAGCTGTCATTTATGTTTCAATAAGACATTTTTGTTGAGAGAGAAAATTAGGAAAAAGGAAACGCAAAAAAAGCGTTATATCCCCAGCCCTATTTTTTGAGTCGTCTGGGATAAAAAAAGCCCGCCCGGTAAAACCGGACGGGCTTTTTGCCTTAAGCTCTAAGTTTATTAAAAACTAGAGGAGCTTGTTAACAGGCTTACGGCTGTTGGCGGCAGCAACGCGCTTACCCCATTTGACCAATTCTTCAGTGCAGTCTTCACGACCGATGAAGCATTCGATCAGGGTTGGGCCGTCGGTGTTTGCCAGAGCAACCTTGATAGCTTCTGCCAGTTCGCCACCGGTTTTAGCCTTCAGGCCTTTACCAGCACCGCTGTCATAACCACCGTTACCGTTGAACACTTCCATCAGACCGGCATAATCCCAGTTCTTGATGTTGTTGTACGGACCATCATGGATCATAACTTCGATGGTGTAACCATAGTTATTGATCAAGAAGATGATAACCGGCAGTTTCAGGCGAACCATCTGAGCGACTTCCTGAGCCGTCAGCTGGAAGGAACCATCACCAACCATGAGGATGTTGCGACGTTCCGGAGCACCAACGGCATAACCGAAGGCGGCAGGAACAGACCAACCAATGTGACCCCACTGCATTTCATATTCGACGCGAGCACCGTTCGGGAGCTTCATGCGCTGAGCATTGAACCAAGAGTCACCGGTTTCAGCAATAACCGTCGTGTTCGGGGTCAGAAGAGCTTCGACCTGACGGGCAATTTCTGCGTTGACCAAAGGAGCACTCGGATCAGCCGGAGCGGCTTTCTTCAGTTCACCCGCATTGAGGGATTTGAAGAAGTCCAAAGAACCGGTTTTCTTGGAAACTTTCTGAGCCAAACGGGTCAGATAGTCTTTCAGATGAACGCTGGGGAAGCGAACGCCATTAACGACGACAGAACGCGGTTCAGCGAGAACCAGTTTCTTAGGATCAGGAATATCCGTCCAACCAGTGGTGGAATAGTCATTGAAGACAGGAGCCAGAGCGATAACCGCATCGGCTTCTTTCATCGTCTTTTCAACGCCCGGATAGCTGACTTCACCCCATGAGGTACCGATGTAATTCGGGTTTTCTTCTGGGAAGAAGCTCTTGGCAGCAGCCATGGTAGCAACTGCAGCACCGAGAGCATCAGTGAATTTGACAGCAGCTTCTTCAGCACCAGCAGCGCGCAGCTTGCTGCCGACGAGGACGGCAACTTTGTCGCGGTTGGCGATGAACTTCAGGGTTTCTTCAACCGCAGCGTTCAAAGAAGCTTCGTCGCTGGCTTCGTCATTGAACAATGCACTTGCCGGTCCAGGAGCGGCGCAGGGCATGGAAGCAATGTTGCAAGCGATTTCGAGATAAACCGGCTTCTTCTCGCGAAGAGCAGTTTTGATCACGTGATCGATTTTAGCCGGAGCTTCTTCCGGGGTGTAAATCGCTTCAGCGGCGGCCGTGATGTTCTTGGCCATTTCCAACTGATAGTGATAGTCGGTTTTGCCAAGAGCATGATGCAACACATGACCAGCAGCGTGGTCGTTGTTGTTCGGAGCACCGGAGATCAGGATAACCGGAAGGTTTTCTGCATAGGCGCCACCGATAGCATCAAATGCGGAAAGCGCACCAACGCTGTAGGTAACGACGGCTGCTGCTGCGCCTTTGGCACGAGCATAACCTTCTGCACTGAAACCGCAGTTCAGTTCGTTACAGCAATAAACCTGCTCCATGTTTTTGTTCAAAAGCAGGTTGTCAAGAAGGACGAGGTTGTAGTCGCCCGCGACTGCGAAGTGATGCTTGAGACCAATCTGGACAAGCCGCTCCGCTAAATAGGTACCGACAGTATAACTCATTGCTTACTCCATATATTCAAAACACTATGTCTGAATCAGGATGACCCAGAAACCTCTAAAGTGTCGTTCCGGATTTAGCTATAGGCATTTTTAAAAATGCCTAATTTTTGTTCATGATGAACCTCTTCTGCCGAAGCGAAAAGACTTTTTATCTTTTTTAGAGGAAAAAGATCAGAACATGCCGCGATCATGAGCGATAAACAATCATGATGGACAAAGCTAAACGCCCGCTTCTGGATTAAGTGATTATAGGACATAACCAACCTCCAAAAAGGGGAAAAGGGAACAGAACACCTTGAGAAAGGTAAACCGGGAATCAAAACCAGATGTAGAAACGTAGCCGAGACCTAAAGCAGCCGAAGACGCCTGTTTTAAAATTTTTCCGGCTGTTATCATGAACGGCCTCATCAATTCAAAACAAGATAGGGCAGGATCAATCCAAAACTGCCCGAGGCGAGCGACCGGCTTTATCAATGAGCTGTTACAGATATTATACCGCAACACTGACAAAGCCTTTCCCTCCGTCTGAGCTATCAAAGCGGAAACGTTTCCGTAACCGGTCTGCCCCTCTGGTGATATTTTATTGTCGCCAAGTCAACCCAAAGTTGTGCATAAACAAAATTTGTTAAGCCCAAGCCAACCGTTAACCACGCCCTAAGAGAGGATAAAAAAGGGCTTCTTCTTTTGAAGGATAGCCTGTGAATCTTGTGGTCAAAACCGTTGTTTTCAGTATTTATTTTTCGCTTTGGAAAGAAGATGAAAGGGATATTCTTTGGATAAAAAAAGGCGGTCTTCTCCCGAGTAAAAACAGACTCAATTTTTTTCGATTAAAGTTAATATTTTTTCGCGACCCAAAAGAGATGAAGATCCGATATCGTCGACGTCATCTTGTTACAGACTATTGCAAAGAGTTTGGATAGAAAAGAAATAAGGAACCGTGTGACTTTATGACAATCCAGCCGCCTACAATTTTAAAACAAAATTTTATTGACCGTTATGCCGGACGTAATGTGCCTCGCTATACTTCCTATCCGACGGCGGCTGATTTTCGTCATGACCTGACATCCAAAGAGCAGGCGATCCGAATCAAAAATATTGCGCCCGATAGTCGAATATCGGTTTACCTCCACGTTCCCTTTTGTCAGCAGCTTTGCCATTATTGTGGTTGCCATACCAAGGTTGTCCGCCGTCAGGAAATCATTACAGCCTATGTTGATACTCTGGTTAAAGAGATAGAGACTGTCGGTAATCTAGCACCCGGTCATCTAAAAATAGGTCATCTCTCTTGGGGTGGGGGAACCCCGTCTATCATCGGGATTGAAGGTATCCGTAGGGTGATGAATGCCCTGCACCATTATTTTGATGCAGCCGAAGATATGATCCATGCGATGGAACTTGACCCGCGTTTACTAGATACCGAATTCTCTCAAAATCTTTTTGATATTGGCATCAATCGCACCAGTCTTGGCGTTCAGGACTTTAACCCGCATATTCAAAAAGCGATCGGCCGCGTTCAACCCATCGAGCAGGTTGAAAAAGCTATTTTGGCCTTACGCCAAGCAGGTATCAGTCAGGTTAATTTTGATCTTCTTTATGGCCTTCCTCATCAAGGGTTGGATGAAATACGTCTTAATTGTCAAGAAACGCTGCGCCTGTCGCCTGACAGAATTGCCTGTTTTGGCTATGCTCATTTACCAGAACGGAAAGCTAATCAGAAATTGATTGATGAAAGCGCCCTGCCCCAAACCAAAGAACGTTTTGAGCAGGCGGCTTTGATTGCCGAAATATTGCAGCAGAATGGCTATCAGGCAATCGGTATTGATCATTTCGCTAAAACCGATGATTTATTGGCGGTAGCTGCACGAGAAAAGAAGCTACGCCGCAATTTCCAAGGGTATACCACCGATAACGAGCCTGTATTGATTGGTTTGGGAGCATCGGCCATCTCGACTTTTTCAGATGCCTATATCCAAAATATCGCCGATATTAAAAATTACAGCCGAGCGATTGAAGAACGGGGTTTAGCGTCTTTTAGAGGTATTGATATATCGGAAGAAGACCACCTTAGAGGTGAAATAATCAGCGCCCTTATGTGCCATTTTGCGGTTGATTTAACGCCTTATGAGAAAAGCCTATCTCTTGAAGATGAGAAAAGAGAGCTGAATCATTTAGAAGAAGAGGGATTGATCCAGTTTCAGCAGAATCGAATAGAGATGACTGAAGCAGGACGCCCCTTTGTTCGTATTGTTTCGGCGGTGTTCGACAGTTATCGTAAGCAGAAAAAACAAGGCTTTAGCCGCGCCATCTAAAAATAACAAAAGTTACAAAATTTAACAAAATAGAATAAATCTACAAATCATATTAGGCGGAATAATTTTGACAAATTTTATTTTTATTTTTAGGAAAACAGGCGATAAAACTATCAAATAAACCCATAATTTTTTATCTATATTTTATTTTTAAGGAATTATT
>NZ_JAIWON010000116.1 GCF_020216885.1 Zymomonas sp.
AATAAATTTAAAATATCTTGTATTTTGAATGATTTTTTAAACCAAAAGATTGGCTGTTTTTACAATTCACCCCCTATTAGACGATCAGTGTTATGGAAGTCAGTTGTTTGGGAGGCTATTGTTATAGCTTTTAATCTAAAAATATAAAAATGTTTATTTTCAATAACTTATTTAATGAAGCTCAAAAAATATCTCTTTTTTTAAGAAAGTGGTTTTAATCCCACTTGTCGGTTTTATACGGCTATGATACCCCAAGAATAATAGTTAATAATTCCTTTCATTTAAATAATGATACTGATCAGATAGGGTAAGGCGTTGTCGCATTTGGCTTTCTATTACAGAAAGAACAAAAGAAATTCTGTTTCCAACAGAATAAAATTACCTGCACCTGAATTTTATCCAAGCCATTTAAAATATAACTTTGCAATTTGTAATAATAATGAAAAATTATGTAGCAATATATCATTTGGGTCTATTTTAATCCAAAAGTTAGTTCTGTCGGGTAAAATTTATCATTCTATTTTTAAACAAAGGGATAATGAATCCGCCTTATTATTCTCATTCAATACATTCCAATTTATCGGCCAAAAATTGAATAAATTTTTCAATTTTGTCTTTTTTTTCTTTTCTCGACTGATTTCTTCTCAATTGATGACATTTATTTTTATAAATTTTTGCAAGTTGGGTCGGATGGAAGGTTCCTTATGACATCTGACTCTTTTTCAGCCCCCCATATTCCAGTCCTTCTTGATGAAGTCATAGAGGCTTTATCGCCCGTTGAAGGCGGCATTTATATTGATGGCACTTTTGGTGCAGGGGGATATAGTCGCGCCATATTAGAAAAGGCTGATAATCAAGTAATCGCCTTTGATCGCGATCCTGATGCTATTCGCGAAGGGGCAGCCTTGGTCGATAAATATAAAGGTCGGCTACGGTTAGTGAATGACTGTTTTTCTAATATCGGTCACCATCTTGATGCTTTGGGTATCGAGGCCGTTGACGGAATGGTTTTCGATATTGGCGTTTCTTCCATGCAGATTGATCGCCCTGAACGTGGTTTTTCGATTCAGGCTGATGGCCCGTTAGATATGCGGATGGCTCAAGAGGGGCTGTCTGCCGAAGAATTCCTGAATAATGCACAGGAAAAAGACATTGCCGATGTCCTTTATCTGTATGGTGAAGAGCGTCAGTCCCGCCGTGTGGCACGAGCCATTGTCGCCGCGCGTCCTTTAACGACGACTTTTCAGTTGGCTAAGGTTATTCGCCAATCTTTGGGCTATCGTCCTTTTGATAAAAAAGATCCGGCTGCCCATTGTTTTCAAGCCATTCGGATTCATCTGAATCGCGAATTAGACGAATTAAAAGACGGATTACAAACAGCCGAGCGTTTTTTAAAAACCAAAGGGTGTTTGGCGGTTGTTACTTTTCACAGCCTTGAAGACCGCATTGTAAAGCATTTCATGAGGGAACATTCGGGGCAGACGGGGCAGGTATCTCGTCACCAGCCTTTGATCCCGCAACAAAATCCTGTTTTTTTCTCAAAACCCGCTCGCCCTGTGAGAGCTGGAGAGGCTGAACTTGCCCGTAATCCAAGAGCGCGTTCGGCTACTCTTCGGGCTGTCTATCGGACAGAAACGCCGTTTTCAGAAGATATTTCTCGACCTGATACCCATATCCCGCGTTTTCGGAGACAACCGGCATGATAATCACAAAGCATTTTCGCTCTATTTGCTTGGTCGGGTTGTGCTGTATCGCAGCCCTGATCTGTTATATGATTACGCAGCGGGTTTCTCTGGAAAGACGGGCGCTATTGCATACCGAGCGGGAAATCTTGAATCTACAGCAGACTATTCGCCATCTTCAGACCGAAAAGGATACCCTTGCCCGCTCAGGACAAATTGACCGCTGGAATGCCGAGGCTTTTGCGCTGGTTTCACCGAAAATAAACCAATTTGTTTCTGATGATGCCCAATTGGCAGCGCAAGATAATCAGGCCGATAGTGGCAATGCCAATATGTCGCCAAGCCGTGACAGTCAGGCTGGTTTCAGGCAGGCGAATTATGTGGTGCCTTCAGGACGCGGAAATCAACAATTTGCTGCGCCTTCATCCTATAAGTCAGAACCAGTGAAAAAAGTTCAATATAATCATTCTTCTGGTGCATCAGAAACGACATTGGCGCCGCCTGCTCCAGCACAGAATACTATCAAGAATGACAATAAGGGAATGACCAAACTGGCAGCCTTATCTCTTCCGAATAACCATTATAGCAAGATACAAGCTGTCCGGTGAGCACCCGCATTAAGTCTCAAAAAAAGAAAGCCTTATCATCTGTCGCTGATATTCTGACCACAAGCCATATCCGGCTTATGGTCTTGCTTATTCTTTTTTGCTGCGGCATTGCTGCGGTTATTGCTAAGCTTATATGGCTTATCTTTATTACCGGTTGGGGGGTAGAAGAGCGCCGCCATCCACCCGTTGCACCGTTGCAGGCGCGTGCCGATATTGTTGATCGTAATGGTCGGACATTGGCACGCACGATTGATGTTTGGTCTATCGGGATACATCCGCGCACGTTACAGGCTAATCACATCAGCGACCCCGATATTCTGGCCGCTAATCTAGCTGCTTTGCTTCCTGAGCGGACGGCCGATGAATATCGGAAGATTTTACATTCCAATCGTAGCTTTGTTTTTTTGCGTCGCCATGCCTCGCCGGAATTAGTGCGCGCTTTGAATATGCTGGGTGAACCAGCCATTGATTTCTTGCATGAGCCTTCGCGATTATATCCAGAAGGTAACCTATGCGCCCATGTTATCGGCTGGATTGGTGAAGATGGCCATGGCCAATCCGGCATGGAATACAGTTTTGACAAGGAATTGACTGACCCCAAAAGACAGTCGGAGCCTTTGGCGCTTTCTATTGATATTCGGGTTCAGGCCGCCGTTGAAAAATCATTAGCTGCAGCCATGCAAAAATATAGCGCGGTGGGTGCCAGTGCTATTGTTTTGGATGTCGATACTGGCGAAGTTTTAGCGATGGCATCCTTGCCCAATTTTAACCCGAATGATCGGAGTAGTTCTGATCCGACTGCTTTTGACAACAAAGCGACGCTTTCTGTGTATGAATTGGGATCGACTTTTAAGCCTTTGACCATGGCAACCGCTATTCAAGATGGTGTCGTAACCTCTTTGGCAAAAAGGTATGATGCAACCGAGCCTTTGGCAGTGGGTCGTTTCCATATCCATGATGAACATGCCCAGAAAAGATGGCTGGATGTGCCTGAAACGCTTGTTCATTCTTCCAATATTGTGACTGCCCGTATTGCTGATGAATTGGGTCCCGAAAGAATGCAGGCGATGTTCCGAAATCTTAATTTCGATCATCGTCCAGCTATTGAACTAGCCGCCAAAGGTCGTCCGATTTGGCCTGCTTTTTGGGCAAGAACAACAGTTATGACGACCGGATATGGTCATGGTATTGCAGTTACGCCTTTACATCTAACCAGTGCTTATGCCGCCATTGTGAATGGCGGTATTTGGCGACCGGCCACCTTGTTGAAGCGTAGTCCTGATTATCGTCCCGATGGCAGCCGCCAGATTATTTCTGGTCAGACTAGTGCGACTATGCGGCGATTATTGCGCTTGATTGTAACAGATGGCACCGGACGCAAGGCCAATGTTGAAGGTTTTCGGGTCGGTGGCAAGACCGGAACGGCGGACAAAGCTGAAAAAGGTCGCTATAATCACGGTGCGCGTATTTCGACTTTTGCCGCCGTTTTCCCTATGGATACACCGCGTTACGCTATTGTTGCTATGCTGGATAACCCGCAAGGGACGGCTGAAACGGGAGGTTATGCCACAGCCGGTATGGTAACGGCACCAATGGTCGGGGATATTGTTCAGCATATAGGCCCGTTGCTGGGCGTTATTCCTGATCCGAAACGTGATCTGGATCTTACCGATTTACGGGCTTTGTTATGGAAACCACCGGCGAAACAATAATGAGCGGCACAGAAAAAAAACTGGGATTTTTGGCCTCCGGTTACGGACTTAGCCCAAGAGAAAAAGACTATTCTGTTCTTGGTTTTGCGGTGGATAGCCGCAAGGTTGAGAAGGGTTTTGTTTTTGGTGCTTTTTCTGGAGCCAAAGTGAATGGCGAAGATTTTATAGAAAAGGCAATAACCGCCGGTGCCGTCGCCATTGTTGCACGCCCCGAAGTCAAAGTTGAGGGTGCGGTTCATTTGGTAGCCGAAAATCCTCGATTGGCTTTTGCTGAAATCGCTGCCCGTTTTTATGCGCCTTTCCCGCCTGTTATGGCTGCGGTAACGGGCACAAATGGCAAAACATCGGTAGCGGAATTATGCCGTCAGCTTTGGACGATAGCGGGTCATAAAGCGGCATCAATCGGGACTTTGGGCGTTATTACTGCGGAAAATAACTATTCGCTGGGAATGACAACGCCGGATGTCGTGACCTTTCTTTCCTGTTGTTCCGATTTAGCGCGTGCGGATATTTCTCATGTGATTTTTGAAGCCTCCAGCCACGGTCTTGACCAATATCGAAGTGATGGGGCGAAAGTGATTGCAGGCGCTTTTACCAGCTTTTCTCGCGATCATCTGGATTATCACGGGACAATGGAACGCTATCTTTCGGCCAAACTGCGTCTATTTGATGAGCGTATTGCCCCTGATGGTATAGCTGTCGTCTGGGCTGATGATCCGGCAGCTGAGACGGTTATTGCCCATGTCCAAAAACGCGGTTTAAAATTAATAGATATTGGAGAAAAAGCTGAGGCCATCCGCCTCGTTAATCGAGAGACTGATAGTCAGGGACAAACGATTACCCTCTTGATTCAGGGTGAAAACTATAAAATACGCCTGTCTTTGATCGGTGGGTATCAGCTATCCAATGCTTTGGTAGCAGCCGGACTGGTTCTGGCCACGGGCGGTGGCATCAAGCAGACGATGGCGGCTCTCTCTTTACTAAAACCTGTTAGAGGCCGATTGGAAAGAGCAATCCAAAGCCAAAATGGTGCGGAAGTTTATGTCGATTATGCCCATACGCCTGATGGTTTGAGAGCTGCGATTGAAGCTTTGAGGCCTCATACTGAAGGACGTCTTTGGGTTGTTTTTGGGGCAGGCGGCGATCGAGACAAAGGCAAAAGGCCGGAAATGGGTAAGATTGCCGCAAGTCTTGCCGATCACGTTATTGTAACCGACGATAATCCTCGTGGTGAGGATGCTGCGACTATCCGAAAAGAAGTTCTGGTAGGAGCGCCTTTGGCAGAAGAAATCGGTGGACGGAAAGATGCTATTTTTTCTGCTATCAAGCGAGCCGAAAAGGGCGACATTGTCTTGATCGCGGGAAAAGGGCATGAGCAAGGCCAGATTATCGGCCGTGGAGAGACTATGCGGGTTCTACCTTTTGATGATGTGACTGTCGCCAAAGAGGCTGTATTATGAAGGCTTTATGGCAATCCGAAGCTATTGCGCAGGCTGTAAACGGTAAGGCTTCGGCTGATTTTTCTGTTCGGAATGTTGCCTTTGATTCCCGCGAAATTCAAAAGGGTGATTTGTTCTTTGCTTTAAAAGGCACGGAATCTGATGGACATAACTATGTCGAGGCAGCTTTCAAAAGGGAGGCTGCGGGAGCGGTGGTTATGTCGCCGGTGCCTTATCCTCATATTCTTGTTGATGACAGTTATCAGGCTTTGAAAGATTTGGCGGTTGCATCCAGAAAACGCAACCATGGTAAAATTATCGGCATCACCGGATCAGTCGGGAAAACCAGTACCAAAGAATCTTTGCGTCTTGCCTTAGAAAGAATGGCACCGGAGAAAGTCCATTATTCGTTAAAAAGTTATAACAACCATGTCGGTGTCCCTTTGAGCCTTGCCCGTATGCCGGAAAAAAGTCTTTTCGGTATTTTTGAAATGGGTATGAATCATGCGGGAGAATTATCTGATCTGACCGAGATGGTTCGGCCTGATGTTGCCTTGATAACAGCGATTGCACCGGCACATGCTGCTTTTTTTGCAGATGAAACCGCCATTGCCGAGGCTAAAAGCGAGATATTTAAAGGTCTATCATCGGGGGGGATCGCTATTATCCCTCATGATTCCCCCTATCGTGATTTGTTGGCAGCTAAAGCCCAAGAGAAAAAGGCTGAAATTCGTAGTTTCGGTTTTGGCGAAGGGGCAACCATCCGTGCCCAGAATATCGTTCGCGAGGCAGATGGGCGTGTGCTTGTAACGGCCTCTATTCGTAATCGCCAACTTGTCTTTTCTCTGGCGATGACTGCCGAGCATTGGATTTCAAATGCGATGGCTGTTTTAGCGGTGGTGGATGCTGTTGGTGGTGATTTAACCTTAGCCAGTTTGGCCTTGGGTGATATTACCGGTTTCCAAGGTAGAGGACAGCGTTTTGAGATCCCTGTTGGAGATGGATGCGCTACTGTTATTGACGAAAGCTATAATGCCAACCCAGCATCAATGGCGGCAACAATCAAGGCTTTGGAAAATGAGCCAAAAGACAAAAGACGTATCGTCTTATTGGGCGACATGCTGGAATTAGGTCAAAATTCTGCCGCTTATCATCGAGCATTGGCAGACCCTTTATCCCATGCAGAAGTAGATCATGTTTTATTGGTCGGGCAGGAAATGGCCGCTTTGGAAGAAAGTCTTGCCGGTAAGCTCCTGTGTGATCGAATAGAAAAGGCCGATCAGGCAGAAGCGCTTTTGTCTGGGATATTGAAAGCCGATGATATTTTGTTGGTTAAAGGGTCGAATAGTCTGGGATTATCCGCGGTGGTTTCGTCTCTTTCGAAAAAGGGCTGTGCATGTTCTATCTGATTGCCTCGGCGGAAGGCTTTTCCCGATTATTTAATCTGATCCGTTATATTACTTTTAGAACAGGGGCGGCGGCTATCACCGCCTTGTTAATCGGATTGATTTTTGGCCCGCGTTTTATTGGCTGGATGCGTATTCACCAGCATAAAGGGCAACCTATCCGTGATGATGGCCCGAAAACACATCTGGCGAAGGCCGGCACCCCGACGATGGGCGGGCTAATGATTTTGATTGCGGTCTCTATCTCGCTCTTTCTATGGATGGATTTTGCCAATCCCTATGTTTGGGCTTGTATCGCGGTGATGTTGGGCTTTGGTGTGATCGGATTTATCGACGATTATGACAAAGTAACCCAAAATTCGACACGGGGTGTTTCAGGTAAAGTCCGGCTTTTATGGGAATTCGGGATTGCCTTTTTTGCCTGTTATCTGATTTTGAAAGACGGCAATACCCAGCTCTATCTGCCTTTTTATAATGGCCCTGTGATTGACCTTGGTTGGTTTTATTATCCCTTTGCGGCTTTTGTCATTGTTGGCACCGCCAATTCTGTCAATCTGACAGATGGTCTTGATGGTCTGGCAACGATGCCGGTGATTATTGCCAGTCTCGCCTTTTTCGTTATCAGTTATGTCGTTGGTAATGCCGTTTTTGCGCATTATCTCGGTATTCCTCATGTCCCCGGAGCCGGAGAGTTAACGATTTTGACGGGAGCGATTATCGGGGCGGGTTTTGCTTTTCTGTGGTTTAATGCACCGCCTGCAGCCATCTTTATGGGTGATACGGGGAGCCTTGCTTTAGGAGGGTGCCTTGGCACGATTGCGGTTGCGACCCATCATGAAATCGTTTTGGGGATTGTTGGTGGTCTTTTCGTCGCAGAAGCCCTGTCGGTGATTATTCAAGTCGGTTTTTACAAGCGTTTTAAACGGCGCGTATTCCGTATGGCACCGCTGCACCATCATTTTGAACAACTGGGTTGGTCAGAGCCGACCGTGGTGATCCGTTTTTGGATTATCAGTTTTGCTCTGGCTTTGCTTGGTCTAGCAACGTTGAAGTTAAGATGATTACTAGCCCCGTTTTTTCCGGTCAATTTTATGCGGTTTTAGGTCTTGCCCGATCAGGCATGGCCACTGTGGCTGCTCTTTTGGCATCAGATGCCAAGGTAATGGCTTGGGATAATAATCCCAAAACCTGTGATCGACTGCAACAGCAATATCAGGAAGCGATTGATAAAGGACGGCTGGTTATTGCCGACCCGATGATTGCTGATATTTTTGGTATATCTGCCTTTGTCGTATCTCCCGGTATCCCGATCAATCGTCATCCAATTGCGGCTCTGGCGAAAGAGCGCGGTATTCCGATTATTGGCGATATCGAATTATTTGCCCAAGCCCATGGATTTTGGGAAAGACATGGACGGCGTTGCCCAGTGGTCGGCATCACCGGAACAAATGGTAAATCGACGACAACAGCGCTTATCCATCATATTTTGGAAGAGGCGGGTATCCCGACCTTGATGGGCGGTAATATTGGTTTGCCTTTATTAGCGGCAGATCCTTTGCCCGATGGTGGGGTTTATGTGTTGGAATTATCCAGCTATCAGATTGATCTGACCTTTACCCTTGATTGCGATATTGCAGTTTTGACCAATATTACGCCAGATCATCTCGATCGTCATGGCGGTTTTGAAGGCTATCGCAAAGCCAAAGAACGGCTATTTTTACTGCAATCATCGCCACATTATGCGGTTATTGCAACGGATGATATCCCTAGTCAGGTCATCGCCAAGCAGTCGGCTGCCCATTTGGTAACCGTGCATGCTGATAATATTTCAGCAGAAGATCAAATAAATTGGTCGAATTTGCAGGGCCCTCATAATGCTCAAAATGCCGTTTTAGCGATTGCCGTCGCCCATATTCTTGGAATCTCGGATGATATCATTTCAAAAGCCTTGGTCAGTTACAGGGGATTACCTCATCGGATGCAAAAAATCGGTGAACGGCGGGGTGTTTTGTTTATTGATGATTCCAAAGCGACCAATGCCATGGCAACGGCACCTGCTTTAGCGGCTTTTCCAGCTATTCACTGGATATTGGGCGGTGTGCCAAAAACAGCTGACCTTGATCCTTGCAAAGCCTTTTATAATCATATCCGTCAGGCCTATACGATCGGTCAGGCGGGGCCTGATTATGCGCAATTATTGCGTGAAGCGGGGGTGAAAGTTGTAGAATGTGGCACCCTTGAAAAGGCAGTTCGTTTGGCAGCGGAAGAAGCCCAGCCTGATGAAGTCGTTATGTTGACCCCAGCTTGTGCCTCTTTTGACCAGTTTAGCGATTATGAGGCGAGGGGTGAGGCCTTTAAAAAAATAGTGGAGGCGCTTGATTAATGGGCGCTATGCACCATTCCGGATCTGATAAAGTTGATAGCGCTTCTGTGATCGAAAGCCGGAAAAGAAAAATGCGGAAAGATATCAAAAACCAAAGGCTGGGGCGAGCTGACCGCTCGGCTTTGGGACGATGGTTTTGGGAAATTGATCGCTTTCAGCTTTTTCTGATTTCGCTTCTGATTGCAATCGGAGTGATTGCTGTTGCAGCAGCATCCCCTGCGATTTCGGCTCAAGAAGGAAAGCCCGCCTTTTATTATTTCACCCGCCAGATTTTCTGGTGTCTTATCGGCATCCCCGTCATGATCGGGGTATCCATGGCACCGAAAGACCTTGCCCGTCGCGCCTGCATTTTAGGGGCGGCCGTGTGTTTTTTCCTTTTACTCCTTGTTCCTTTTTTAGGTGTGGAAGTGAATGGTGCCAGACGATGGCTTGGTTTCGGGATGTTTAAAATCCAGCCTTCGGAATTTTTGAAGCCTTTTTTTGTTGTTACGATGGCTTGGATGCTTTCTTTCCGCTTCAAAGATAAAAATTTACCGGTAATTCCGATCTCAATGTTTTTTGTGGCGATTATTGGTGTGTTGTTAATGAAACAGCCTGATTTCGGCCAGACAGTTATTTTTACAGGGGTCTGGCTGGTGTTGTTGCTTTTATCAGGTATTCCGGTTTTTTTGATGATCGGCCTTGGTGTTGCAGGTGCTTTAGGAATTGTCGCGGCCTATGAATTTTATTCTGTTGCGCATACGCGGATTGATGCCTTTTTGAACGGCACCGGCGACCATTATCATGTTGACCGCGCTATGGCGACTTTGACCAATGGCGGCTTTGTCGGCGTGGGCCCTGGTAGCGGGATTGAGAAATTTCGCTTACCTGAAGCCCATAATGACTATATTTTCTCCGTTATCGGTGAAGAATTTGGCCTTTTGGCCTGTATTATCATTGCCCTTATCTATGGCACTATTGTTATAAGGGTTTTTAGGCGCCTGCTTGGCGAAGATAACGGCTTTCTGTTATTGGCCTCGGCAGGTCTTGCAACCCAATTCGGGTTGCAGGCTTTAATTAACATGGCGGTGAATGTGCAGCTTCTGCCTTCAAAGGGAATGACTTTGCCTTTTATTAGTTATGGCGGGTCATCTCTGGTCGCTATGTCTATCGGTTTCGGATTGTTGCTGGCTTTCACCCGCCGCAATCCTTATCTTGCCCGATCAACCTATCTTCCGAAGTGGCAGCAAAAATGAATGGCAGCCGACAATATATTCTCGCCGCTGGTGGCACTGGTGGCCATATGATTCCAGCCCACGCATTGGCTGTTGAGTTAATGCGGCGGGGTCATCATGTGGCTTTGGTGACCGATGAAAGAGGCACGCGTTTCCCCGAATTATTTAAAGATGTCCAGATACATCAGCTTCCTGCCGGTCGTTTAACGGGCGGGGTAAAAGGCCTGTTTCAGGCGATGCGGAATATCTGGGCAGGGCGAGAACGCGCCTTGACGCTTTACGAAAATTTTACACCGGCGGCGGTTGTCGGTTTTGGCGGCTATCCGGCGTTACCGGCGTTACTGGCAGCGTTTAAAGCGAAAATCCCAACGGTTATTCACGAGCAAAATGCGGTGATGGGACGGACGAACCGTTTTCTTGCTGGAAGAGTGGATGCCATTGCCACGGCTTATCATCAGGTTGATCGACTGAAAAAACGGTATCGTCGTAAGACTGAAGTCACAGGTAATCCGGTGCGGGATGAAGTCTTGTTTTTGCGTGACCTGCCTTATCCGCCGTTAAGTGACAACAGCATTTTTCGGATATTGGTTGTCGGTGGTAGCCAAGGTGCCAGCATTTTGTCAGAAGTCGTGCCGGAAGGTTTGGGGTTATTGCCACTTCATCTGCGGCGGCGACTTCAAGTGACGCAGCAATGCCGACCGGAAGATTTAGAAAAGACCCGCGCCCAATATGCCAAATTGGGCATTCCTGCCGATATTTCGACCTATATGGCGGATTTGCCGCAGCGTCTTGGTTGGTCTCATTTGGTTATTTCCCGTGCAGGCGCTTCGACCATTGCCGAATTAGGCGTTGCTGGACGGCCTGCTATTCTTATTCCTTATCCTGCGGCCATGGATAACCATCAATACGCCAATGCCCGCGAGCTTGTTTCTGCCGGTGGAGCGCGTTTGATTGATCAGCGCCGTTTTAATCCTTTTGAACTGGCAAAACAGATTCAAAAAATGGCTTTGGAACCTTCTGCTTTAAAAAATGCCGCTGCCAGAGCCAAGCAAGTGGGTTACCCCGATGCGGTTGAAAAATTGGCTGATTTGGTCGAGCAGGTCGGAGGCGATTTGCCGCAACAGAATTCTGTAGAAGAAAATTCGACTTTCGAAAAAAATCAAGAAGGAGCGGTTGCATGAAGGGTGTCGGCACGGATATCGGCCGAATTCACTTTGTCGGGATAGGGGGTATCGGAATGTCCGGTATCGCCGAAGTGATGCATAATCTCGGCTATCAGGTTCAGGGTTCTGATATTTCAGAAGGCTATACTGTCGATGCTTTGCGCCAGATGGGCATTAAGGTTCTGATCGGGCATCATGCTGAAAATGTCAAAGATGCGGCGGTCGTTGTCGTTTCCAGTGCTATTCATCGTGGTAATCCCGAAGTTGAAGCTGCCCTTGAAAACCGTATTCCGGTTGTGCGTCGCGCGGAAATGCTGGCTGAACTGATGCGGTTGAAGTCCACCGTTGCTGTTGCTGGCACCCATGGGAAAACGACCACGACTTCGATGGTTGCGGCCTTGTTGGATGCGGGTGGCATTGACCCGACGGTTATCAATGGTGGCATCATTAACAGTTATGGTTCCAATGCGCGTTTAGGCGATTCCGATTGGATGGTGGTCGAAGCCGATGAAAGCGATGGCAGCTTTTTACGCTTGGATGGCACCTTGGCCATTGTGACTAATATTGATCCTGAACATCTTGATCATTACGGTTCCTTTGAAAAAGTGCAGGATGCTTTTGTCGAATTTGTATCCAATGTACCTTTCTATGGCGCTGCCTTCTTGTGTATTGATCATCCTGTGGTTCAATCTATCCTCCCTCGTATTCGGGATAGACGGCTAATTACCTATGGTTTTTCGGCTCAAGCCGATATTCGGGCGGTTGATATAACGCCTATCTCTGGTGGTAATAGCTTTACAGCGGTCATTCGTGGTCGTGATGGGGATATCCGTCGGATTGAAGATATCTTTTTACCGATGCCTGGACGGCATAATATCCAAAATGCGTTATCAGCTATCGGGGTGGCTTTAGAATTTTCTATTCCTGATGCTGCTATCCGTGACGGTTTTGCGCGTTTCGGAGGGGTGAAACGTCGCTTCTCTCGGGTTGGCGAGATTAAAATTGGTGATGGCTCGGTTCTGGTTATTGATGACTATGGTCATCATCCGGTTGAGATTAAGGCAGTTTTATCAGCGGCTAGAGAAAGCGCGCAACAACGCGTCATTGCTGTGGTTCAGCCGCATCGTTTCTCGCGTTTACATGATTTAATGACAGAATTCCAAAGCGCTTTTAACGATGCTGATATGGTGTTTGTCGCACCGGTCTATGCGGCTGGTGAACAGCCAATAGCGGGCGTGGATTCTCAAGCCTTGGTTTCAGGATTGAAACAGCATGGCCATCGTTCTGCCCAAGCTGTTGATTCTCCTCGCTCTTTGGCGATTGCGCTTGCTGATATTATCAAGGCCGATGATATCATTATTTGCCTTGGCGCTGGCGATATTACGAAATGGGCCGCAGGTCTTGCGGCGGATATTACCTCAATCAGAGAGGTCAATCACTTATGACGACTGCTTCATCTTCCAATATCTCAAGTAAATTACCGTCTATTCGCGGTGAGATAGAAGCCAATGCGCCTTTGGCACCTCTGACATGGTTTCGGGTCGGCGGTAATGCGGAATGGCTGGTCAGCCCCTATGATACCGAAGATTTATCGGATTTTCTGAAGAAAATTGATCCGTCTATGCCGGTCAGGGTGCTGGGTATTGGCTCTAATGTGATTATCCGCGACGGTGGTGTTTCTGGCGTTATCATCCGTTTGCCGCGCCGTTTTTCATGGGTAAAAAGAGAAGAGGGTAACCGCCTTCGTTGTGGTGGCTCGACCCTTGGCATGATGATTTCAAAAGTGGCCGCCGCTGAATCTTTGACCAATCTGGAATTTATGCGCGGTATTCCAGGATCGATTGGTGGTATGATCCGCATGAATGCCGGTGCCTATGGCGGTGATATTTCCAAGATTTTAATTCAGGTTACGCTGGTTCGTCGAAATGGTGATATTGAAATCTGGCCGGTTGAAAAACTGAATTTTGCTTATCGCTATTCTGAATTGCCAGAAGATGCGATTGTGACCGAAGCGCTTTTTCAAGGGCAACCCGGCGATAAAGACAAAATCGAAGCCCAAATGAATAAAATTATCGCCGAGCGTGAAGCCAGTCAGCCGGTTCGCAGCCGGACGGGAGGCTCGACCTTTAAAAATCCTGAAGGCTATAAAGCTTGGGAACTTATTGATGAAGCCGGTTGTCGCGGTTTAAAAATCGGTGATGCCGAAGTTTCTACCAAACATGCGAATTTTCTGTTGAATTTGGGTGATGCTACGGCGGCGGATATTGAAAATCTTGGCGAAGAAGTGCGGGCGCGCGTTAAAGCCAAATTCGGTATTACCCTTGAATGGGAAATTAAACGCATCGGCCATAAACGCGATGAGGATAAGGCATGAGCGACAAAAAACATGTTGTCGTTTTGATGGGCGGATGGTCATCCGAACGTGAAATTTCGCTTATGTCAGGCCGTCATGTCGGCAAGGCTTTGGAAGAGGCCGGATATCGCGTTACGCTGCTCGATATGGATCGGGATATTGCGTTCAAGCTTCGTAATGCTAAGCCGGATGTGGTTTTTAATGCGTTGCATGGCACGCCCGGTGAAGATGGCAGTATTCAAGGTCTGATGGATTTAATGGCTATCCGTTATACCCATTCGGGTTTGACGGCTTCGGCGATTGCCATTGATAAAGAATTGACCAAAAAGATTCTGACCCCTGAAAATATTCCGATGCCACAAGGCTGTTTAGTAGAGCGTGAAAGCCTTTATCAAAAAGACCCGTTGCCGCGGCCTTATGTCTTGAAACCGGTCAATGAAGG
>NZ_JAIWON010000117.1 GCF_020216885.1 Zymomonas sp.
GCTCGTCAGGCTCATAACCTGAAGGTCGCAGGTTCAAATCCTGCCCCCGCAACCAACACCGTTAGCCCTCAGCTAACGGCTTTTTTTTGCCTAATTGACGGTATCTCTTCCTGAATAGCCTCCCCAGATTTACCGTATCTCTCTTCCTATCCTAAGCTCAAATTATCTTTCTCCGCCTAGATAACCCGCCTCAAGGCTCCTCTCTTGTGATGACAAAAAACACATAGCATAGCGGCGCATCATGCGACTTGCTTGGCGTGTATCTCCGCCTTCATGCTTAAGTCGGCGATCCTCTCAATAAACACACTGATGATCTGATGGATGCGTCAGCTATCAGCACACCCTTATTCCCTCACTTCCGGCGCGCGAAGCCGCTCGTCTCGAGGTTAAGAATCTGTGCCAGTCGGCACGCTGACCGTCTTGTCAGGGACACTCTTCTTGAAATTCTCGTTGATCTTGGCCTGACGGATGACTGGCAACATAGAGTAGATAGCACAATCATTCGAGCTTATAGCTAAGTGGCTGGCGCAAAAGGGGGGCGTATAAGGAAGGCTTTACGAACAAAATCCACGCCCGTTCCGATGGTCAAGGACGCCCTCTAGCTTTCATACCAACCGGTGGTGAAGTCTCTGATTATTCTAGTGCCGACAGCTTGATAGATATTCCAGTCACAACGCCTTGCCGTTTTCTCAGCAAAAAAGGATATGATAGCGATAGGTTACGCGAAAAACGGCTTTTTCGAGGTATCCTTCCTATTATCCCGCCTCGCTCTAATCGAAAAGAGTACATCCCTTACGATCTAAAGCATTACAAAGATCGTAATCATATCGAACGGATGTTCAATACGTTGAAGCCGTTCAGACGTATTGCCACACGCTATGACAAAACCAGAAAATCTTTCCTCGCCTTCCTTCACATCACGGCTGTAAAATTATGGTTAGCTTTCTTTGTCAACAGAACCTAGCTTTTGAGTTGTATAAGTTTAAATCTATTTTCCTTGCAGTCATTCTGTTGGCAGCAAACGGTATCCTGCTTCACCGACGGCATGCCACAGTCGGAATAGAATTGTTTTTCTGATCATTTTCTATTTTTTATCCTTTTAAGAAGCACAAAGTTGTCGGATATGTTCTCGAAGCCAGCGATGTACCGGATCATATTCTGAACGGGGATGCCACATCATTGAGATGGTTACTTCTTCTGTCTTAATAGGTAATTCAAAGGTGAACATGCCTTTCCTTGCCTTAAGGGTTTGTTTTTCCAAAACACTAGCAACCAGTTGCGCGGATTGAGCCACGGCTAATGCGGCTGGAAAGCTAGTCACAACCGCTACCACTTGGCGATTGAGCCCAAGATTGTTTAAGGCTGTATCTATGGGGCCTCTTGAAAGACCTCGTCGAGAAACATTGACATGTCGCGCTTTGGCATACGCCTCGGCAGAAATAACTTTTTTCTCATTGAATGGATGATCTGCACTGACCGCACCAACAAAGCGATCTCGTTGGATTGTTTGTATGCGGATCTCTGGCCCAGATTCCCCGAGAACGCCAATATCGAGATCAATTTGCCCCTCGCGCAGTGCATTAGGATTTTTTTCTGCTTTTATAACGAAATTTAGATGGATGCTTGGCGCTTGGCAGGCGATCGCCTTTATCAATTCGCCGGCATACTGAAAGACAAATCCTTCATTCGCACGAATATTGAAAATACGGTCAATATGTTTGAGATCGGGTTCCTGCGAAGTGATGCGTAGGGCTTCTGCTTTTTCAAGGATACCACGAAGGCTTTCGTGTAATTCGATAGCCCTTGGCGTTGGAACAAGTGATCTGCCTGCACGGACAAGGATAGGATCATCAAAGGTTTCACGAATACGGCGAAGCGTTCTACTCATCGCTGAGTCACTGAGGCCAAGCCGTTCAGCTGCCCGATGAACGCTATTTTCGCTTAATAGCATATCAAGGGCGGTCAAAAGATTGAGATTATATGTCGGAATCATAGGATGGATTTACGATATAGGGCGTTTGATGCAACTATAACTTCTGATGGCGGCGCTTCTCAGCATGGCTCCCTTCTCATATGATTGAAGGCATAGCGTTCCCTGAAGATAACGGACGCTTTCCTTTCATAGAAGACAATCATAGATGAATCATCAGATTTTAAAGTCACCAGCTCCGCTATCGGCTGGCGCAATCATTTATTCTTTGCTGCCTTTCATTTTGATACTTTTTTTGGGGTATTTGACGATTGGGCTGCCGCTTGCTGTGCTGCCGCTTTATATGCATGATTATCTTGGCTTAAGCCCTGTGACGATAGGCTGGGTTATGGCGTCTCAATCGATGGCGACGCTATTGACGCGGCCATTATCGGGGGTGGTGACGGATGTCCGTGGATCTAAACCCGCTGTGTTTATGGGGCTATTGTTCTGTTCTTTGGCGGCTGTGACCTATGGTGGCTCAGTTTGGGTTAAAGAGATTCCCTCAATGGCGTTGATCTTATTATTTATCGGTCGCGCTATTCTTGGTTTTGGCGAAAGTCTCCTGATTACTGGTATTTTGGCTTGGTGTATGGCTATTGTTGGCGCGCGGCATACAGGGCAGGCTATGGTTTGGGTCGGCATTGCGATGTTCAGTGCCATCGGTAGCGGTGCCCCTATGGGGGTCGTCTTGTTGAAATGGGGTGGTTTCGAAAGGATGGTTGTTATCGCGGCTATTTTACCGTTATTGGCCTGTTTCTCAGTTAAATTTATGAAGCCCATTCCGCCAGTGAGAGACGTACGCCTGAGCTTTTTTGCCGTTGTTGGTGAAATTTGGTCTTATGGTTCTAGTCTTGCTTTAAGCACCATAGGGTTCGGGGCGATGTTTGCTTTTCTTGGTCTGGATTATGCTGCTCATCATTGGACTTCGGCCTCTTTTGGTCTTACGGCATTTGGTCTGTCATACGTTGCCGTAAGGTTGGTTTTTGGCGGATTACCTGATCGACTGGGTGGCTTACGCGTTGCCCGTGTGACTATTCCTCTTCAGATAATGGGGCTAATTCTTTTATGGCTTGCTTCATCCTCATGGGTGGCATTTATTGGATGTGCTGTCTTGGGAGGTGGTTACTCTTTGACCTTTCCTGCCTTGGGTGTTGAAGCCGTCCGCTCAATCCCTCCTCAAAACCGTGGAGCTGCCATGGGCGCTTATGTCGCTTTTGTTGATATCGGCTTGGGATTGGCTGGGCCCTCTGCTGGTCTTGTCGCTAGTAACTTTGGATATCCTTCAGTCTTTTTTATGGGTGCTTGCGCCTCTTTCTTGGCGATGATTTTTATTTTTGGTCTCTCTCAAAAACAACAAAATATAGAGGATGTTCAGCCATAACCGATTTTGGTGACGGCTATTTTGATATGATTAGGCTGGCGTGAAGCGTGTTCCAATCAAGACATAGTGTCACGCAGCCTGTCGGATCGCATTGACTGTCCGCTATAGGTTACAATCAGGAAATTTATTTTTTATAAATTTATTGATATTGATAATCATTTAAATTATTCTTTTAAAGATAGACTTTGGCTTCTTTGCGTCAATTTCGATCATTATGGGATAATATTTACTATGAGTATCAATATCATTTTTGGTTCTGACAGCGGATGCACGAAGAAAATAGCTTTGGATATGGCAAAGAGAATAGATGGCCGAGCTGTCAATATTCTGAAAGCCGAGCCGTCTGATTTTACTGATTGTTCTCTTTTGATATTGGGTTGTCCGACTTATGGGGATGGCGAATTACAAATTGACTGGGAGGATAATCTAGCCCTTTTGCAAGAAGCCAATCTTGAAAATAAAACGGTCGCTATATTTGGAACCGGCGATCAGGATATTTATCCGGATTCTTTCGTCGATGCGATTGGCATTCTGTATGATATTGTCATCGAGCGGGGCGCAAAGGTGATTGGTTTTACCGATACTGCCGGATATCAGTTTACAAGATCATCGGCTGTGCGGGATGACCATTTTGTCGGTTTAGCTTTGGATGAAGATAATCAGCCTTTTGAAACTGACGATCGTATTGCCGCTTGGTTGAAGCAAATCTTATGACAAGGCCGCCTGTTATATCCTATTTTAGCCAATATCTTTATGAATACCATAAAGGGGTTAGGCTGCTTTTTCTGCTGACGATGACGCCTCATGAAGCGATGGCAGTTCAAAAAAGACTAGAAAAAGAGTCTGTTGACCATTTTCTTCAGAAGGTCAGTCTGACCAAGGTTAATGTCTTTTTTGGACGGTCAGCCTGTATTGAGACAATCCGCCATATTGTCACCCGTCCACTGGTTGATTTAACGCCTGAGCAGGATTTTATCCTTGGCAGTTTGCTGGGTTATGACCGGATTCAGCAATGTGAGCGCTATCTAAAACAAGCAAAACAGATATCCGATAGGTTAGAATCTGTCCATTAAAGGCCATTTTTTAAGTGGTCTTCGTAAAATTGGTGATGATAAATATCATTATGGCCATTGGGAGAATAGACCTATCAGCAATAGCTTCCGATAAGATGAAATTTCGCTTGGTTTAAAAGCGGAAAACGAAATTCGACTGGTAATAGGTGCCACTTTTGGCACCCGCCTCATGAAGAGCATGGGAGGTTACAAATCGGGACACATATTGCGTCCATGAGAGATGCGTGTTGATCTGCCATGTCAACGCTGCTTGCGGGGCGGTGCCGATGAATTTTCCGTCAAAGTCGCGGGCAAAGCTGTATAGACCAGATGATTTATAAATCGGATCATGGGTATTTTCTCGCCAAAAAAGAGGCAGTTTGAGCTGGAGACTGACAGATTTTTGGGGTGTTAGTCGGACAAGCGGTGCCACGCTAATAAGGTTGGAGGGCGCAATATAGGTTGTTGTGTCGAGATAATTGGTTTGGGGATTAAAGGGCGATATATAGCCGCCGATATTACCTGATGTTTTTGAGGCGTTCCCGCCAGAGTAAACATCGCTTTGGATACCGGCAAAAAGCCGCAGCGGATTTTTAGGAAAGCGATAGCCGACAATCGAATTGATTGCATAGGCGCTGACATTGCGGCTGTGATCAGTTCCGGCATAGCGGAAAGAACCTCCTTGCCAGATAGCGCCTAAGGAAAATTCGATTGAACCGGCTGCTCCATGCCAGCGAATACCAAAATTGTTGCGGATATCGGTGCCTTGACTGCTTTTGTTATTCGGGGCAGAAATTGCTCCTAATTTACCTGTCAGCCGATAACCGATATAAAAGGCATCCAGAAAAGAATAGCCAAAAAAAAAAAAAAAGGAAAAATCCGGCGGCGCCCATGTGCTGTTGAAACCGTAAAGGCGGGTGTCATAATCTTGGTTATCGTGAAAAATCGCCTGTTTATCGGTATTGGTGCCGACAAAATACCAGCCATCCACCCTTATTCGTGACCATAGCGCATAGCTCCGAAAACCGTTCCACGATAAAGGCACATTGGGCGTTTCCCGATTGTAAAGCATATAGGAAGGCGCATCGAGGAATTGTTGCCGTCCGATAATGATACCGCTTTTGGCACCAAGAACAGTCCCTTTCACTTCTACAAAGGCTTGCTGCAAATCGAGCGTTTTTTTGTAGGTTGCGTTATAGCCATACACATTCCATCCGGCGGCATCCGCATTCACGATCTGGGCAAAAAATCGTAGATGTGAGCCGACATGCAAATCTGCCCCATAAAGATTACGGATACCAAAACGACCGGAATTGTTGATTTTTTGAGTGCCTAATTGGGGCTTTGTTTCGAACCAGTTTCTGAAACGGGTTTCGCCTGAAAAGCTGATCCATAAAGAGCCGTTTTTATTTAAAGGCACATATTTTAGAAAATCAAACGGGTCTTTTCTGTTTTTGGGATCTCGAAGATCACTCCAATCTTCTGCCCATGCAGCCACACCATAACGCCCAACGGGCCCAAATCCGGCGGCTTCACCATTTCCCCGATTGAAAACACCCCAATTATATTGATGGCCGATATGGCGGTTGACGGCTTGGGGAACGTAATAAGGCTGTCCGACGGGGTTTGCATGAGGAAAATTTTCAATCGGCGGCAGGCTAGGAAGCGGTGCTGACATATCCGTTTTTTTGTCAGCGATCGGCGTGGTACTTGCCAATGATTTGTCGATATCCTGTTTTTCTCCCTTAATAGCGGTAGTATCGGCCTGTGCCGCTTGGTTCAGGAAAAGAGGTAAGACAGGCAAGATCAACAACGGAAGAAGAACACGATAATGCGGGTGGAATCCCTTATCATTCCTAGCAATATCCGGTTGAAATTTAGACAAAAATTATTCCTCTGATTACCGAAAACATCCCGCTTTTGAGGGTAATTCAGAGAGTAAATTATAAAATTTCTGTAGGCCGTTATACAAAGTAATTATTAGCTTGGATAAAGATAAAGTATTATAGCTATGATCAGGAATAGAGCTATCATTTGGACTGTTTGTTGGTGATAGTAGTATTTTTATTCTTTTTTAAGAAATATTATTATTCATAAAATCTGGTCTTTTTTGCAGAGATAAGCCTGCTACAGGATAATAAGAATTAAGGCATTATTCTTTTATTCTAGCCGAGATCAAAAGGCCTTAAAGAAGCCGCATGAAAAGAAAATCCACCGAAAAAATAAAATATTTTCTGTCAGGCAGCGGCTTGTCTTTATTTCTTCACCTTAATTTTTCAGGATTGAAAATTCATCCAATATCCAATCTAGCTTTGTCTTTTCTCGAAAATCTTCTGAATAAAGATAATAGTTCTTCTATGATGTCTCCCAGATAAGGCTATCCTTGCGTATCGTTAAAAAGAGATCATCATTCTAAAAGATCTTAGGCGCTTTTTCGGATTAAGGGGGGCAGCCCGATTGACAGAATATCATTTTAAGACAGAATTTCGCTCTGATAATTTTTGAAATAAATTTATGCTTAAAATATATTGTTGTTTCTCATTTTAATGGTATTGTTAATATTATATTCTGTTTCGATTGGTGAAATAGTTATTTGATGCCCAAAAATCGAGCTATCGGGGAATAACATTGAAGCGTAAAATGTTTGGCCTGACAGCCATCATTGTTATCGTTGTGGCTCTCCTTTCTTGGAGTGCTTACCATGCTTCAACACCGACTATTTCGGGACGAAAGGTGACGGATAGCCGCGGCCATCAGATCGTTATCCCAGATCATCCCCAGCATTTTGCCGATTTGTGGTATCCAATAGACGAAGTTATGGTGATGTTGGGTGCCAGCGATAAAATCACCGTTACTGTTGGGAATAAGCCGCTTTTACCTTGGTTATTCCATATGGCTCCCGATCTTAAAAAAGCCACCGAGATTAAAGGCCTTGTCCCGAATATCGAAACCTTGAAAGCCGCCAATATAGATATTGCAATTACATCAAGTAACTCACCCGCAACTCCGATTGTCGAAAAATCCGGTATTCCCGTCATCGAGGCCGGTTTTACGGATACAGCCTCTTTTCAAAAGTCGATTTCTTTATTGGCAGAGGTTGTGAATACTGACGACGCTCGCAAAGCTGCCCAAGATTATACGAACCAGTTGCAACAGGTTGTCGCCTCTGTCCGGTCAAAAACCCATTCCTTAGCCGTCACCGAGCGTCCTCGCGTGTTACATATCCAGTCTTTATCACCGTTACAGGTGGATGGTGATAAAAGTATCATCAATGAATGGATTACGGTTGCAGGTGGCCGCAACGCCGCCGAGGCGATTACTGGCAATAAGAAGATCATTTCAGCCGAGCAATTAGCCCAGTGGAATCCTGATATTATCATTTTAGGGCGGTCATGTCGTGATCTCCCGAAAAAGGATGGCTCCCCGATTTCTTCAGTCTGGTATGATTTACGGGCAGTCAAAGAAGGAAGAGTCTATCGTAATCCGGCAGGTGCTTTTGCATGGGATCGTTATGGTCTGGAATATCCGCTGCAACTGCAATGGGCTGCCCAACTATTCCATCCGTCTCTTTTCCCGTCATTGGATATCCGCCAAGAAACAACGGATTTTTATAGACGCTATCTTCATTATGCCCCTAGCCGTGAAGAGGTGGAGGCCATTCTGGCGGCTTTACCGCCAAAGAACGCCTAGAAAGAGATGCGGTTTCGCCATAGCCCTTTTCTAAGCCTTTCCTGTCTTGGGCTGTGTTTCGCTTTGGCGGTATTTTCTCTTTTTATGGGTCGGTTTTCCTTTTCTCCTTCCGAATTATGGCAAAGCCTTTCCTATCTTGGGCAAACGGCCTCATCCAGCCGAATGGAAACAATCCATTCTATTTTTTGGCAATCCCGATTACCGCGTATTCTTGCCGCGCTTTGCGTCGGTGCTGCCCTTTCAACATCGGGGGCTGCCTATCAGGCTATTTTCAGAAACCCACTGGTTTCTCCCGGATTATTAGGTGTTTTGGCGGGTTCCGGTTTTGGGGCGGCTTTATCTATTATCGCCGGTTTTAATCCGATGTTGACCCAGATTTGTGCTTTCTTAGGCGGTATCTCTGCGGTTTTAATTTCGATTTTAGTCCAAAGAATATTAGGACAAAATTCGGTTTTAATCCTTATTTTCGGCGGCCTGATCAGTGCGGCTTTTTTTACGGCGCTCTTATCTATTCTGAAATATGTTGCCGATCCCGAAAGCCAGTTACCTGATATTGTCTTTTGGTTATTGGGTAGCCTGACACAAATCAGTTCAACCCAGCTTGCGATGGTTTCTCTTCCCGTGTCAGGCGGTATTTTGGGTTTATCCTTGGCTGGAAGGCTGCTGGATGCGTTATCTATGGGGGATGATGAGGCCTGCACCCTTGGGGTATCTGTCTATTATATCCGCTATTCTGTCATTGCGGTGGCGACAATGTTGGCGGCTTTAACCGTGTCGATGGCGGGTATGATTGGTTGGGTTGGGCTGGTTGTTCCGCATATTGCCCGCGTGATAGGAGGCACAAGTAATCAGAGAGTTATTCATCTAAGTGCGATTATCGGGGCGATTTTCTTGCTGTTATCGGATGATCTGGCGCGTTGTCTTTCCCCTGAAGAAATACCAGTCGGCATTATTACTGATCTGGTGGGATGCCTATTATTTTTATGGGTTCTGGCTTCCTCGCGTGAAATATCCCTATGACCCTGTTACAGGCCAGAAATCTTCGCTATCGGCGGCAAAAAACTGTTATTTTGGATGGTATTAGCCTTTCTTTTCACCAAGGCGAATTGACGGCTTTACTGGGTATCAATGGTGCTGGAAAATCGACTTTATTACGCTTGTTGTTAGGGTTGATGCCGCCGGATGAAGGCGACATTTTTCTTCAAAATAAACCGTTGAAAGCGATCAGCCGGAAAGCAATCGCGCGCTATATTGCCTATGTCCCACAGGAACATAAGGCTGTTTTCCCTTATACCGTGGAAGAAGTCGTTTCGCTTGGTAGGCTGCCTTATATTGCTTTCGGGCAAAATCTGTCTCTGGCTGATAAACAGGCCGTGAAGCAGGCTTTGGATTATCTCAATATCGCCTCTTTATCCGCACGCCCTTATACCGAGCTTTCTGGGGGGGAAAGGCAAAGCGTCCTTTTGGCGCGGGCTTTGGCGCAAGGTTCGCCAATTCTGGTTTTGGATGAGCCGGAAACCGGTCTTGATTTCGGGCAACAGCTTCGCTTGGCTGTTTTGCTCCAAAAACTGGCCGATGAAGGCTATTGTATAGTGGCAACGACACATGACCCTTTGCGAGCGCGCCAGATATTTTCGCGGGCTGTCTTGTTACAGCGGGGGCGGATTATTGCAGATGGTGCGCCACGATCGGTTTTAACCCGATCAGCGATAGAAGCCCTCTATAATATTGATGAAAATATCGCTTTATCATGGGAATCCGTTGAATAAAAAATGCCTTATCAGGGCTTTTTTATTTTCCTTGGCGATCGGGAATAGCGCTCAATCTAAAAATCTTGCTGTCCAATAGCCGATGCCCGCTATAAACGGATAACGAAAACCCAAAAATGAGGAGATTTTATTATGGCGAAGAAGCCGAAAAAGCAGAAATGGGATTGGGAAGAAGATAACGACACGGTCGTTTCCGAAGAAGATAGCGATCAGCCGACCGTTAAAGACAGCAATGGCACCCCGCTTGCGAATGGCGACAGTGTTCTGTTGATTAAAGATTTAAAAGTCAAAGGAGCAGGGCAAACGTTGAAACGTGGAACGGTTATCAAAAATATCCGTCTGACCTCTGATCCTGAAGAAATCGATTGCCGCACATCGGATATTAAGGGTTTGGTGCTTAGAACCGAATTCGTTCGCAAGCGTTAGTCTTTCCAGTCAGGCTAGGCCTGTTCTCGTAAGATGATGAAGAATAGCCGCGAATTGTTTTCGGAAGTATTTTTGAAAATAATTTGGCGGTTATCTTCCTTTGAAATGTGACCAAAAACAATAAAGAGGATGTCTCAATGGTCGAAAAAAAAGAAATCATCAAGGTCGGTCTGATTGGCTATGGTTATGTTGGAAAAACCTTTCATGCGCCCTTTATTGATGCAGTCGAGGGGCTAGAGCTTTCTGCGATTGTTTCCAGCCATCCCGAAACGGTCAGAGAAGACTGGCCGGATATGGCAGTTTATCCCGATATTGATATTATGTTGAGCAATAGCAACGTTGATCTGGTTGTTATTGCAACACCGAATGATACCCATAAGCCCTTGGCTGAAAAGGCTTTGTTGGCAGGTCGGCATGTGGTGGTCGATAAACCCTTTACCCTGACAACAGAAGATGCCCGTTCTTTGGCGGCGTTAGCTGAAAAAGAAAAGAAATTATTATCAGTTTTCCAAAATCGTCGTTGGGACAGTGATTTTTTAGGTGTCAAACAAGCGCTTGAAAAAGGCTTGTTGGGTAATATTGCTCAATTTGAATCCCATTTAGACAGATTTCGCCCCGCTGTTCGCCAAAGATGGAGAGAAGAAGCTGTACCGGGCGGCGGCCTTTGGTATGATCTGGCACCGCATATGGTTGATCAGGCTTTGGATATTTTCGGATTGCCGGATAATGTTCAGGCCAGCTTTGCTGCCCAGCGTTCCGGTGCAAAAACGACAGATTGGGTGCATGTCATTCTGTCTTATGGTGAAAAACGGGTCATTTTACAGGGAAGCATGTTGGTAGCCGGTGGAACAGCCCGTTTTACCCTACATGGCGAAAAAGGCAGCTTGATAAAGCGTTATCCCGATCCGCAGGAAACGCAGCTTCGTTCTGGCATGAAGCCCTTGGATAAAGATTGGGGCAAGGATGCTGACCCGCTTTTGTTCTGGGATGCTGACGGAAAATCGTCTTCCTATCCGACGCCTTCAGGTGACCAAACACAATATTACCGCGAAATTTATGCAGCCCTGACGGGTGCGGCTTCTAATCCAGTAACGCCAATACAGGCTATTGCCGTTATGGCTGTGATCGAAGCCGCCATTTTGTCGAACCAGTCGGGTGAAAGAATTGCCCCTGATTTGACCAATGCTGAAAAACAGGCTTTTGATAAAAAATAGATTTTATTCTGGGGGAGAGGAAAGGGAGAATCATCTGACCTCTCTCCGATCATAAAATCAGGGGTGATTTTATCATTTTACTATTCTGTTTTTTCTTTTTTCGGTAATAAAAAGAGACCCTAAATGTAAAATTGAATAAAAAATAAACCCTTGTTTTTTATAATAAAAAACAATTTTTTTGATATTTTTAATTATTAAATTTCATTTTTAACTTGAAAAATCTTGCAATTTTTCTCAATCGTTGTCTTAATGGATAGCCGAAATAACGCTTGGCGCTTGTTGCAGTACGCCATTCAGGCTATAATTTCCCCAATAGTAAATATGGATATTGGATTATGAATGCAGCTGATAATTTAACTGTTTCGGCACCACTCTTTCGGCAAGTGACCCGCCGCCGTGCGATTGCTTTATCAGCTGTAGCGGCTGGCGTTGCAGCCGCACCTTTTCTGTTCAAGCTTGGGATGGGGGGCGATCTCCGCGAAATTGTCTGGCATGGAACGACTTTAGGCGCGCCTTCGACCATCAAGCTTTATCATAAAGATGAAGCGGTTGCCCAAAAGGCGATTGATGCGGCGCGTAAGGAGCTGGATCGGCTGGAATCCATTTTTAGTATTTATCGGGCAGATTCAGTCCTTAGCCGATTAAATACTACGGGGCGTATTGATAAGGCACCCGTTGAATTTATGGATTTGCTGGGTACGGCTTTGAATATTGCCAAATTGACGGATGGCATTTTTGATCCAACGATCCAGCCTTTGTGGTCTTTGTATTTCAATCATTTTATGCAGGAAAAGCCTGACCCTGCTGGCCCTGCGAAATCGGCTATTCAACAGGCCATGACCAAAATTGGTTGGCAACAGATCAATATCAATGCGGCTAATCGAAGCGTGGCCTTTGCGCGTCCTGATATGGCGCTGACCCTAAACAGTATCGGGCAGGGCTATATTACTGATCGGGTATCAGATGTTCTGCGGCAACATGGTTTTGATTCCATGTTGGTCGATATGGGCGAGCCGCGTGCTTTAAAATCCCGTCCAGATGGCAAAGCGTGGCATATCGGTATTGCCAATCCGGCCGATCCGTCACAGGCGATTGCCGAAGTCAATGTCCGTGACAAATGCGTAGCGACTTCTGGTGGATATGGCACCTTATTCGATGACAATGGTAAATTCACCCATATCATCAACCCAAAAACCGGTTTGACGGCACCGGCTTTGATGGGGGTTTCTGTCATTGCGCCAAACGCCACGATTGGTGATAGCTTGTCTACTGCGATGTTGTTAGTTCCAACCGAACAACGGCGGCCTTTATTGGTGGCAGGCGGTGGCGACAAAGCCATCTTTGTCACGCCGAATGGCGTCAGTCAGATTATTGAGGCGTAAAAAGATGAGCGACGATTTTTCAAAACTTTCTCCCGTTTTATCGGATGATTTTACCGGAAATACCGCTAATAATCTTGAAAGTTGTGCAAAAGTCGTCGCTGTTGACGGGGATATTGTCTGGCTGGAACCGGATATTGCCAGCGGTTGCGCAGGTTGTAGCCATTCAGCCGGATGCCTTTCTGCTTTGACGAAAAAAACACCCGCTGAAAGTCGTCGCTTCTCGCTTCCGAATGATCATGATTTTGTTTTAGGTGAGCAGGTGATCGTTGCGACCTCTGCTCATTTATTGGTTAAAACGGCTTTGTTCTCTTATGGTATGCCTTTGCTGACATTGTTGGTTTTTGCCATTTTTGCTAAATATAGCTTGGGCTTTGGGGATGGCTTGGCGGCTTTGGCCAGTTTGTTGGGCTTGGCGGTTGGCTTTGTCTGTGTTTGGCTGGGTAACCGCTATTTCACCCAAAGAAGCGGAAACAGCCTTCAATTCGTCCGGCGAGTGGCGGGCTAGCTTCTCTATTCAGAAGAGGCTATTTGTTTTAAAATAATTCAATTTTATATTGTTATTACTGAGAAACCGCAGATACCTTCTAAAGCGCTAGTTTTAATAAGGATATCGGGTTATGAAAACCGCTCTTCTCGTCATTGATATGCAAATGCTGATGCAGGAAAATATTGATAAAGGGCGCGATTATACAAGTGACAGAATAAAAACCCATATTCCGGCCTTATTATCAGCCTTTCGGGCAGCGGATAAGCCTGTCTTCCATATACGGCATCAGCAAGACGAAAAAATGTCGGCAATTTATCCCCTTAAAGAAAGCTATCAAGCCATGCCTTGCGCTGAAGCGGTCAAAGGCGAAACTGTTTTATATAAAACAACTTCTTCAGCTTTCGCTTCGACTGATTTGGCCGATCGTCTTCGCAAGGCAGGCATCTCGCGTCTGGTTATTGCCGGAGCTGTCGCGGCTTTTTGTGTCAATTCGACCGTTCGTGCCGGAAAAGATCTCGGCTTTGAGATGGTTGTGGTCAAAGATGCGCTATTAAGTTTCGACCTTCCTGCTTATAATCTGTCGGCTCAACACATATTGGATATGACTACAGTGATTTTGGGCGCTGCTTTTGCTACTGTCATTGATACAAAAAGCGCTCTTGCAAGCTATATTTGATATCTAGGATTTGAAGATACCGAGCGCTGGCTGGCTCGCCTCCTATTGGCATGAGGGCAGGGGTATT
>NZ_JAIWON010000118.1 GCF_020216885.1 Zymomonas sp.
TCAATATCAAATTGGACAAAACCGGCGGCTTGACTGCTGCCATCGACATTATGAAACAAGCGCGCAGTCTTAATCTTAGTATTATGGTTGGCTGTATGGTTTGTTCGTCTTTGTCACTGGCACCCGCCTTCCATCTAGCCACACAGGCTGATTTTGTTGATCTCGATGGTGCTGACTGGCTTGTGCATGATCGTAATGACGGCATGACGCTCGATAACGGGATTTTGCATCCACCCTCTGCTACTTTTTGGGGTGGAGCTTAATAAAAGCCATTTCATTCGGATAATAAAGACAATAAAAAAGCCGCCTGAAAACAGGCGGCTTTTTTTGCAAAAACAATGGTAAAAAATCAGAGAGATTCTTCGCTGTTGGTTTCTGCATTGTCATCGGCATCTGCAACAGCTTCTTCAGCTTCGGTTGCAAGACCGGGTTCAGCATTGGGATCATAGTCTTCGGTGAAGCTTGCGCCATCACGTTCAAACATCTGATTCATAACGTCAACGCCTTCAGCCTGCAGTTCAGCTTCTTCAGGTGAACGAGCAACGTTGACTTTGATTTTGACGGAAACTTCCGGATGCAAGACAACGCGGACTTCAGAAATACCGATGGACTTGATCGGGCGATCAAGAACGATCTGGTTTTTCGTGACTTTAGCTTCCGGTTTGGTTTCAACGATAGCTTCAGCCAAATCGCGCGCAGAAACAGAACCATAAAGATGGCCAGTGTTGGAAGCCTGACGAATCAGGGTAACGGTCAAACCGTTAACGACTTCGGAATCTTTTTCTGCATCCGTGCGACGAGCCGCATTATCGGCTTCGATCTGGGCGCGGTTAGCTTCGAAAATTTTACGGTTGGCTTCGTTAGCACGCAAAGCCTTCTTACGGGGAAGAAGGAAGTTACGGGCATAACCGTTTTTCACGGCAACAACGTCACCGATATGACCAAGTTTCTCGATACGTTCGAGCAGGATAACATCCATGGATCGGGCGCTCCTTACTTAACGATGAAGGGCAGAAGCCCGATGTGACGGGCGCGCTTGATGGCGCGAGCCAGTTCGCGCTGTTTTTTTGCAGAAACAGCAGTGATACGACTGGGAACGATCTTGCCCCGTTCAGAAACAAAGCCCTGAAGAAGACGAACATCTTTATAGTCGATCTTCGGCGCATCTTTAGCGGCGAAAGGGCAGCTTTTGCGGCGACGGAAGAAAGGACGTGCCATAGTATTTTTTCCTTTCAGGCTTAGGCTGCGTCACGATCGCGGCGACGATCGCTGCGGTTTGAACGGTCGCGATCACCCCGACGCATCATAGCCGAAGGGCCCTGTTCATGGGCATCGACACGGACAGTCATGTAACGGATGACGTCTTCATTCAACGCCATCTGGCGTTCCAGCTCTTGGATAGCATCAGCCGGAGCATCGATTTCCAGCATGATGTAATAGGCTTTACGGTTTTTCTGGATGCGATAAGCGAGGTTACGCAAGCCCCAGATTTCGGTCTTTACGACCTTACCGCTTTTTTCTTCGATAATAGAGGTTGCCGTAGCGGCAAGCCCATCGACCTGCGTCTGTGCAAGGTCTTGACGGGCAAGAAACACATGCTCGTAAAGAGGCATCGTCTGTCCTTAAATATTGGCCGATCGCTGACGTGGCACCATGCCAACGCCCCTCCGGCTGTCGTTTACTTAATTCGGGCCATTAAAAAATAACCGCCTCAAACTAAGACGATCATTAAAAGATCATTGAATGAAAAGATAAAAGATTTTTCACTCAAAAACGCCCAGACATTTATTAGGTCTGATAGGTGGGAGGCAATGCCGCATTTCGTCTTTTTTTGCAAGATGTTTTATAAAAAGATCATAATCTCGGCCATTTTTTGGAAAAGACCAGATATCCGCCCGCCTATCGCCCAATCAAAAGAGAAAAGCTTTTTCCCCAAAATAAAGCGATATTGTCAGTCATGACCGGCTGATATAAAGCATAGGGCATTATTCTAAATAACTCAGCTTCCATAAAGACGGACGCAAGGGCAAAGGCTTTTCGACGGCTATGGGATATTGGCTCTTGCCATCGGTTATTTTTTTTGGCTGATATTTGGCCATTTCTGTTTCAAGACAAAATATATAAGGAATCTGATCCATGCGTGCCTTTATCTTTCCCGGACAAGGAAGCCAGTCTGTCGGCATGGGGCAGGCGCTCTTTGATGCTAGTCTGGCGGCTCGTCATGTTTTTGAAGAAGTCGATGAAGCGCTCAAACAAAATCTGTTCCGCCTAATGTCGCAAGGGTCAGAAGAAGACTTGCGGCTGACCGAAAATGCCCAACCGGCGATCATGGCCAATTCAATAGCAACGCTCGCCATGCTTGAAAAAGAAGACAACATCCAGCTTACGGATACCGCCTCTTTTGTTGCCGGTCACAGCCTTGGGGAATATAGCGCCTTGGCGGCTGCCGATGCTTTTGACCTCCCGACCACAGCGCGCTTACTGAAAAAACGCGGTCAAGCGATGCAGGCCGCGGTTCCTGTTGGGGAAGGCGGTATGGCCGCTATTTTGGGTCTGGATTTTGAAACAGTCGAATCCATTGCCAAAGAAGCCGCTGAAAATGATATCTGCCAAGCCGCTAATGATAATGCACCGGGGCAGGTCGTTATTTCGGGAACCTTAGCCGCTATCGAACGCGCGGTTGCCCTTGCCAAAGAAAAAGGCGCAAGACGCGCAGTTATGCTCGATGTTTCAGCCCCTTTCCATTGCAGCCTGATGCAGCCCGCTGCCGATGTCATGGCCAAGGCCTTAGAAGAAAATCGGCCACAGCAACCGATTGTGCCTGTTTTTGCCAATGTATCGGCCACGGCTGAAACTGACCCGACCAAAATCATGAATTTACTGGTGGAACAGGTAACCGGACGGGTGCGCTGGCGTGAATCCATTGCGGCTATGGCTGCCGCTGGTGTGGAAGAATTTGTTGAATTTGGCGGCAAGGTGCTGACCCCGATGATCAAGCGGATTGCCCCTGATTGTAAAGCCACCAGCTTGATTTCACCGGCTGACATCGAAAATTTTGCAGCCAGTTTGTAATTCTATAGACTTTAATCAGCCCCTCTTCTGGTTCTATACTCTAACCAGACAGGGGGCAGGAGAAAATCAATGTTTGATCTTAATGGCCTGACCGCGCTTGTCACGGGCGCTTCCGGTGGCATCGGCTCTGCCATTGCCAAAGCCTTGGCTGATCAAGGCGCACAAGTAGCCTTATCCGGCACACGCGAATCCGCGTTAAAAGAAGTTGCCGCGATTTTACCGAATGATCCGATTATTCTTCCGGCTAATCTTGGAGAAAAAGAAGATGTTGAACAGCTTGTTCCGCGCGCTTTAGAAAAGCTCGGCAAAATTGACATTCTGGTTAATAACGCGGGTATCACGCGCGACGGGTTAATGATGCGGATGAAAGATGAAGATTGGGCGGATGTTATCGCGCTTAATCTGGAATCCGTTTTCCGTCTTAGCCGCGCTGTCATCAGACCGATGATGAAGACCCGCTTTGGCCGTATTATCAATATCAGTTCAGTCGTCGGCCAGACCGGCAATGCCGGACAAGCGAATTATGCTGCGGCCAAAGCAGGTATGATCGGGATGTCAAAATCACTGGCACGGGAAGTGGCCAGCCGTGGCATTACGGTCAACTGTATCGCTCCGGGTTTTATCGAAACCAAGATGACCGATATTCTGACGGAACAGCAAAAAGAAGCCGCGAAAAGCCAGATTCCAGCCGCTCGTTTCGGGGATATTCAGGATATTGCGGCCGCCGCCGTCTATCTCGCTTCCAAAGAATCCGGCTATATGACCGGCCAAACGCTCAGCGTTAATGGCGGTATGTCGATGCTTTAAGCTCAAAATACGGCATAATAAGGCGCATCGCCTATGATCCCGTATTGATAAGACGTTGTCAGGAACAGGATATCATCATATCCTGTTCCCGATTTTCTATCCTTGGCCGTTTATGGCGTTTTTTCCATCCCGTTATTTTTGGGGGTCACTTGTCGATTTTTAAGTCCGGCTTTGCGCCTGTCCTTACCCTGTCGTTTGCATCACTTCTGCTTGGCGGTTGTGTCGTTCATCATGGCCAATTTGACGAAATGGGGTCAATGACTGTCCGGCGCAGCAGCTGTCCGGCTGTCGCGGTGCCTGATTATACCGGCGATGTCACGCTTTTTAATCCGTCCGATCAACGCAGCGCTTCGGCTATTGATATCGAAGCCGTCATCACCAAATTAAGACCGAAATGCGATGATACCGCATCAGGGCCCGTCGTCACTCACCTGACCTTTACCGTTCAGGCCAGAAGACGCCATGTCGGCGGCGCAAGGGATATCACCTTACCTTATTTTGTGGCGGTCATGCGGGCAGGGACGCGCCTTCTTTCCAAAGAAATGGGAACGGTCAGAATCCATTTTGAACCGGGTCAGATGGCAACCGATACCGAAGTCACGACCAGCTCGGCTATTGACCATGATTCCGCTACTTTGCCACGGGATATTATCCGGCAGTTAAACAAGGTCAGACAGGTCACCGATGTGGATGCCTCGGTTGACCCGACGAACGACCCGAAAGTTAGGGCAGCGATGAAAGAGGCCAGCTTTGAAATGCTGGTCGGTTTCCAATTAACGGAACCTCAATTGGCCTATAATGCCACGCGGTAACATTATTTAAGAAAAATCGGCTGGAATTTCGGCTAAAGAGAGCCGAATAAAAATTTAGGCAGATAAATGCGCTATCTTCTGGTAGAGAAGCGCAAATTTCGTCATTATAAGAAGATATAGACTTTATTTTCGGGGTTTAGGGAGATTTCGACATGGGCGGCATGAGTATTACACATTGGATCGTTGTTGCGGTCGTCGTCATGATCTTTTTCGGAAAAGGCCGTTTTTCCGATATGATGGGCGATGTCGCAAAAGGCATCAAAAGCTTCAAAAAAGGCATGTCTGAAGACGACAGCACGCCACCTGCCGCCCCACCGGCTCCGGCACCTCGCTTGGAAAATCAGCCCCTTCCGCCAGAAAATACGCCGCAAAATACGGCACAGAATGTGGCAAACGACATCAAAAACAATCAATAACTGATTGTTCGAATAGAATATTACCTCAAACGATCAGAAGGCTTAACCGCTTTCTATCCTTTGGCAGGTCGTGCGGATTTTTAAATGTTTGATGTCGCCCCTTCAGAACTTTTACTCGTTGCGGTGGTCGCCTTGGTGGTCATCGGGCCCAAAGACCTACCCCGCGCTATGCGGGTCGTCGGTCGATGGCTTGGAAAAGCGCGAAAATTGAGCCGCCATTTCCGTTCCGGTATTGATGAAATGATTCGTCAATCCGAAATGGAAGATATGGAAAAACGCTGGGCAGAAGAAAATGCCAAGCTGCTTGCCGAAAATCAGGGGCAGGGTAATCAAACCGTATCACCCTCTACCCCTTCTACAACATCACCCATTTCCGATGATCCAGCAGAACAGAATATTGTTTTCACGTCTCCCGCTGATTTGGAAGTGAATACGGCAGACACAATCCACCCTGCCGCCAATCATACAGAAACAGCCGCAACGACCGCTGCCTCGCCGTCGGCCATGCCCAAAGAAGCTGACCAGCAGGAAAAACAATCATGAGCGAGACGGACGACATTCATGACGAAGTGGATGAAAGCGCAGCCCCGCTGCTCGATCATCTTCTGGAATTACGAAAAAGATTACTCATCAGCTTGGTTGCCCTAGGGATAGCCTTTCTGCTTTGCCTCCATTTTTCTCGTTCTATCTTCGCTTTTCTGGTGCAACCCTTGCTTCGGGCAGGACAAGGTAGGCTGATCTATACCGATATTTTTGAAGCCTTCTTTGTCGATATCAAAGTGGCCTTTTTTGCCGCTATCATGCTGGCCTTCCCGATTGTCGCGATGCAGATATGGCGTTTTATCGCTCCGGGGCTTTACAATAATGAAAAAAGGGCTTTTCTCCCTTTCTTGGTCATGACGCCGCTGTTATTTTTGGTCGGTGCCTCTATGGCCTATTATGTTGCTATGCCCATCGCCCTTCATTTTTTATTGGGTTATCAAGGCAATATCGGCGGCGTGCAACAAACCGCTCTACCGGCTGTCGGCAATTACCTGAATTTTGTCACAAAATTCATTTTCGGCTTTGGTGTCGCCTTTCTTCTGCCTCTCGTGCTGCTGCTCTTAGAACGGGCAGGATTCGTTACTCGTCAACAATTGGTGGCGGGTCGCCGCTATGCGATTGTCGCTTCTGTCGCTATTGCTGCGGTTCTCACGCCCCCCGATATCGTTTCTCAATTATTGCTTGGGGTGCCGCTGATCCTGCTTTATGAAATGGCTCTTCTGGCAATGCTTTTTGGCGAAAAACGTCGCAAAAAAGAAACCGATATCGTCGTTGTAGAAGACTGACATAAAAGACAAGAAAAGCCATTCTCACAATAAAAATCTTAAAAAAAAGAGGGCGCAACGCCCTCTTTAAAACTACCTGAATTTTACGCCCACCTATCCGGCAACGCATAAATCTCTCTATCTTGGGCGGCGATAGGCCATATGTAAAAAGTAAATGCCTATAACCATCAATAAAGAAATCTTGCCGATTTGCCCCCAAGAAAGGCTTTGAACAAGACCAATAGCTGTGATCATCGCCGCGAAAAGACACAGCCATCCAGCGATCATATAGCTAGGCCTCATTAACCGCCTTATATGCGCTTTGATCTTTTGTTTCTGTTGCTGCGGGGAAGACTCTAAATAGTAAAACAGACTGCCAATAACAATCGTTGCCACGACTATAAAGATAACCATTCCGAAAAACTTCCTAAAATTAACGATAGAGGCGTTCAGCCTATGCTTTTTTATGGGAGTAGGGAGGCGTATCTTATTTTCTAAATAATGTGAAAGCCCTTAAGCTACCTCTGCGGCAGTGAACTGTAATCCTGCACACCCTTTCAGAAGTTTACGTTTCTAAGCTGCCTGTGCGGCAGTGAACAAGATGTAAAGTTTCGCCTGCGCCTAGATTAATTTCTAAGCTGCCTGTGCGGCAGTGAACCTCGGCGCACTATTTATGGCTGATTGTATGGATTTCTAAGCTGCCTGTGCGGCAGTGAACCTTTTGTGGCACTGGATAACGAGCAGCGAGACTTTCTAAGCTGCCTGTGCGGCAGTGAACATTAGTCAAGAACTTTATCTCCGGCACCCATATTTCTAAGCTGCCTGTGCGGCAGTGAACGTAAGGCCACTAAAACCGCCATTGCACATCATTTTCTAAGCTGCCTGTGCGGCAGTGAACTAGAGGCAATAGATAGAATCGCCCCTAAAATAAAGGGATATCTCGCCAAAAAGGCAAAATAACCCTAAAAAATACGCCCATATGTAACATATTGAATTTAAATGATTTTTTATACCCTCGAAAAAAGAGGGTCAAAATAAGGGTCAAATTTGACCTTAGAAGAGTCTTCACAATATCAAAAAGCCATACATTCTTTAGGCCGTGCTAATAAGAAAATCCATACTCAAGGCTAATATACGCAGCTATTCTCTCGACCAATCTTCGGCAATGCGCAGCATTGAATAGCGCTTATGCTCCTCTATTCTCGCTATGCTAGGGCTGAAAACGAAACGCATCCATCCAAATTTAACGCTCGGCGGCCATAAGGCGGGTGTAACCTACCACTGTCAGAAAGCTCATTATTCATGGTTAAAACGGCTTAAAAAGATAGCCATGCCACAACAAGGCAAAATCAAACCCAATTCTGGCTATGTTTCAAAAATATAGAACACGGCCTAATCTAAAACCACGCGATAAAAGGATAAAAAAGGCCGCTCCTCAAAAGAGCGACCTTAAAATATCCTATTTATTTCTTTCGGCAGAATTAGACATCGACTGTCCGGCAGAAGAAAGATCTTGTCCGAAACCCTGTACCGTATTGCATGCAGCCAAGGCCAAAACAGCGGATGCCATTAAACAATGTATCAAAATACGCATTATTCCCCCATCCGGTGCCTTATCCGCACCTAATTCCAGATTTCATAAACGCTCTGGCATATGAAGAAATCGCCTTCACAGCAAAGTTCTTTTACTGAATTTATATGAACCACAGAATAATGAAAAAACATAAAAAAATGACCCGGAATGTCAGTGAGGGGGGAGGAGGAGACATTCCGGATCATGAATTTTAAGAAAGTCAGGCTAAGGGGGATAAGCCTACGGACAATCTTGCCAATAAAACTGCCCGCAAAAAGGAAAGTTCCCGTTATCCCAATAATTTTTGATAAATTTTGAAGCACATGACAATCTGTATAATATGCGGATATAAAAGGTAGAAGCTGTCTTTCCCGCACTATTTTCCGGCTGGGTGGTAGCCGCCCGACCCCTTAGGCAAGAAGGTGACATTTAAATATAGGACAGAAAAAAGATATCACCCCGATAGAAAAGGCCTCATCAAGGCTTAATCCGGCAATATATCGATATCGTAATAATAATAGCCGTCTTCTTCTTTCTCTACCGATTTACCGCCCAACTGCCGCCCAAAGGCGCTGATAATCCGCCGAATAACTTCATTACCCTTACGGGAAGATAGCTGTTTCAAGGCCTCGGCTCGGATCTCCATGCCCGCATGGTCGGGGGTGTTTTCAAATTCGGTGCCATGACGATGCAGAATAATGGTAATCGGTAACAACGGGTCAACAGCCAAAGAAAAATCGACAATTTCGACCAGAATAAAGGCAATCGGCATCGCCTTTTCCAAAGGCACAAAAACCTGATCTATCTCGGTTTCAATCTGAAAATTCTTTTCAAATGTTTGCAAGCTGGTTTGTAACCCATTCACCAACTCTTTAATCAGCAAGGATAAATCCAGCCCTTGGCCTTTATCCAGCTCATTATAATATTGGCGCTGAACAATCGCCAAGGCATTCACTCGCCGCTGGATCGTGGCATAGGCGGATTTTTCTTTGGCGGTTTCGGCTCTGCGGCTATGGATGCTCAATAGGCTGGACACAACCTGAAGGTTGTTTTTCACCCGATGATGCACTTCGCGGGTCAACATTTTCTGATGCTGTAAGGCATTGCGAAGGGCGCGTTCATGGGCGGCCAATCTAACCGCAACATGATAAAAGGCCTTGCTAACCTGTCGGATTTCTCTTGCAGCCCCAATCGAGGCTGGTTTTATCTTCTGTATTTCGCCTGTTTTACCATAATCGACAATCGCGCTTTGAGTGCGCCGCAGGGGACGCAATAGCATATAATGAACAACCACCCAACCGATGCTCGCCGTCATAAACCAGATCAATACGGGCAACAAAACAAACAGCAAATCGACTTTTCTAAAAGGGGGCAGGTTGTTATCGTAAATCAGGTTAATAGAATTATCAAAAGTCGGAATAACCACCGGATGGCTTTGCTTTAACAAAGGCTTCTTCGGCGATATCAACGGCAATAAATGGCTTTTTTGGGCTAGGAAAAGCGCGGACCCATCAGGAACAACCTTCCGCTCAATAATTTTCAATAAAGATTCTCGGCCAATCTGTCCGACGACCAGATATTTTGACAGCGGATAATGCCCACCCAAAAAAGAGAATTGGAGCTGTCCTTCGTTTTCCAGAATATCGACATTATAAAAATTATTTTCACCGGCTGGCTTAAAGGGCAAAAGCACCGCCTGATTCACTTTAAAATTGTCACTTTTGCACAGCAACCGCCCCGATATATCCATCAAGGCATAATCCACTGGGACAAAACCAAGGCTTTGCATATGCTGAATCAGAAGGGAGCATTCGCCCAGATCGGCAAAATCATAGCTACCTTCTTCGTCAAAGATATTCCTGACATCATAGGCCAAGATATCAACAGAATCGTCAATCGTGCGCGCGCTCTCGGTCGCAATAAGCTGCGCTTCTTTTTGGTGATTAAGGCGGTATTGATGGGACGAAGCGATAAAGGCTCCAAGCGCAACAAAACTCGGCGGAAGCTGTGCCAAACTTAAAACCACCAACATCCGAAACCATGTGGGCATGGAAACGAAAAGCAGAAATAACCGACGGGTCAAAAGCTGCTTTTTGTGGAAGGTTTTTGAAGGCGACTTTTTAAAAAATGCCTTCATAAAGCACCGATCCGTATCGTTATCAATTAGTTGAGTTTTGCCAAAAGGGCTAGAATGTCATCAGGCACCGCTTCTTCAACCGTCTGCTGATAGACATTACGCAGGGCAAAACCGATTGCGTTTTTTCGATCTTCCGCCTGCGTTGCCGATTCATCAGCATGTGCGGCATTTCCGGAAGAAGCCGGTAATTCTTGGGATACTGGCCTTTTATGGTTATGTGCTGTCATGCTGCCATTCATCTTAGTTATTCTATGATTGGGTCGGATACGGTTCAGTCTTACCGAGGTAATCTATCTTTCTTATTATAAGATCCATTCATTCTGTCCAGAATCATTATAAAATTTCAACCACAAAAAATGGCTGGATTGATAAGAATTTTTAAATTTGATCTACCTCGAAAAAACTTTTTTATTTTATTCGAATTACAAAATGTCTGACTGGCATTTTCGGTCAGAAAGTGCCAGACTTCATAAAAAGAAACAAAATATTATAGGCTTTGTTCCTGTCCCATTTCGGGATCTCTTTTATTTTCTCAAAATTTAACGATTAAAGCGTTAACCTAAAAAGAAAAAAGCCTACAGGAATTTAGTCTTTCTTGACGCTTCTCGCTGTCGTTTTCGGCACTGAATAGTTCAAAAACGGCGGAATCGGGCCATTCCAATCAATCGCTGTTTCCAAAGCGACAGGCTTCACACGCCGCAAATTTTCAGGACGCAAAGCTTGTTCCTGAGTCCGCGCTTTGCTGACAGGACGCGAAGCTGTGTTTCTTGTGGCTTGTTTTTTAGGAAAGTCATCTTCACCGCTATCCAGCCGATCTTCTGGTGATTTTTTCGGGGTTTCGGCCTTTCTTGGGGCTTTCCTTGGGCTAGCCGCGGCTGATTTCTCTTGCGCAGGCTTTGCTTGTTTGGGGCTAGCCGCTTCTTCGCTTTTAGACGGATAGGCGTTTTTCTTTCTGTTCCCTAAACGGGGAATTTCAACGCCCATCAATTTTTCAATCGCGGAAATCGCCTCTTCATCAGAGGGGGTAACAAAGGTCAAAGCCTCTCCACTAGCGCCGCCGCGTCCGGTGCGGCCAATGCGATGGATATAGTCATCAGGATGGGTCGGCACATCAAAATTAAAGACGTGACTGATCCCTTTAACATCCAGTCCTCTTGCGGCGATATCGGAAGCGACCAGAACGCTGATCTGACCCTTTTTGAAACGGTCAAGCTCGCTGCCACGCTCTGGCTGGCTCATATCACCATGAATCTGACCGACGGAAAAGCCTTGCTGCTCCAAGGTTGTCGCCAACTGTCTCACGGTCGTTTTACGGTTACAAAAGATAATCGCCGTATGGTCTTTTTCTTTTTTTTGCATATCGCACAGCTTCTTTTTCTTCGAACGGGGCGATACTTCAATTAAACGCTGGTCAATCAGGGTATTGGCCGTTGCAGGCCGGCTAATTTCAATTTGTTTCGGGTTGGACAAGAAACGATCAGCCAGCTTTTTAATCGCAGGCGGCATTGTTGCTGAAAAAAGCAAAGTCTGACGACTGGTTGGCAATTTCGTGCAAATGGTTTCAATATCGGGAATAAATCCCATATCGAGCATCCGGTCAGCTTCATCAATGACCAGCATTTCACAGCTTGAAAGCAGGATTTTCCCCCGCTCGAACAAATCAAGCAAACGTCCGGGGGTTGCGATCAAAACATCTACCCCTTTTTCAAGGGCAGCTTGCTGTTCTGCCATCGGGACACCCCCGATCAGCAAAGACATCGATAATTTATGATATTTACCATATTTCTCGAAATTTTCGGCTACTTGAGCCGCCAATTCCCGCGTCGGTTCCAAAATCAGGGAACGCGGCATTCTTGCCCGACACCGCCCATGCGCCAGAATATCAATCATCGGCAGAACAAAACTAGCGGTTTTGCCGGTGCCAGTTTGAGCAACCGCGATCAGGTCACGCATCATCAAAACAGACGGGATAGCCGCTGCCTGAACAGGGGTGGGTTCTTCATATCCCAATTCGGTAACGGCTTGCAGTAGTTCTTTTGAAAGGCCTAGATCGGCAAAGCTCATGAAATATCTGACCAGAAACAGGCGATAATCCTTATCGGACATCGCGGATGAAATAAAATAAGATGCGGCATCCACATCTTGATAAGTGAAATTCTGCTATAGCAACGGATATCCAACCCCGCAAATTAAAGTGAATCTTAATTCACCGTCGCGGTCATGTCCGAGCCTTTTAGTGTTTAAGAACACCTTCAACCACACGGAATCGGTTAATCAGACATTCGCCCCCCCATCTGGCATAAACAGGGTCACGCTTGGCACATATCTGTCCATCACGGCCTGCATGAACATAAAAGCCAGAATAAAAATCAAGGGCAGGGCAATGCTCCAAATGCGCTCTTATCCGGCTGCCACCCTTTAACATCAAATCAACGCTATCTTTTTCAGAAACGGCAGCGGCACCAATATCTTCTGGTGAAACGCATTTCGGGCCCTTTTTCTCATGCCAGACCGCTTCAGGTGGAGGCGGCGGGGCATTATAGGGCGAATCCGGTGGCGGAGGCGGCGGGGGTAAAGGTCTTTGGTTTCGGCCATTGGCATTTCTGACATTCAAATGGATTTCCATCACACCGGAATGTGGAAAATGGCGGGGCGGCATAGCCGACAAGGGCAAGGAAAAAAACAGGCATCCCCCGATAACGGGGCGAAGCAAAAATGCGTATCCCTTTTCTATCAATGACATAATCTTGGCATAAGACCGCAAATTTCCCCTTGCTTTCGCCAGAGCATGGCAAAAAAAATATGAATTTCCGATGAATCTGATTGAAGTCAATCCATAAAATCCATCAAGATAGAAATAGCTGTTTCTACTTAATTATTCTTTTCAGTTCTTGTTATTCGTCCTACTATCCCCTTCACTTTGACTAAAACGAAACCTACACTCGTTTGGCAAAGAAATGACAAGCCATATTCATTTAGGAGAGCGTTGTTATGGCAAGAATCGCAAATAAAGCAGCCATAGATGCTGCATGGAAAGACGTTTCCGAATGCTCGGAAAAAACTT
>NZ_JAIWON010000119.1 GCF_020216885.1 Zymomonas sp.
TTTTTACCCTCCATTCCCCTATACCAAAGCCCTGCTCTTTTAGCCATTGGAATTAAATGGCTCTGTATCCGACTAAAAAGCATTTGTCAGCTATTTCTCTAGCTGTTTTATATAAGGCAATCTTGTTTAAAAATATTTAACGTCTTATCCTCTGCCACCCAACCTTATTTTATAAAGATAACCAATAATAACCTTATTACATGGTATTTTTGCATCAAAAGGCGAATAACCCGATAGGCATTTTTAGAGAGTTGTCCATTTCTATTAAAATATTCATCAGAGGTAAAATTATTTTATAATAATAAATAGATTTATCCGATTTTCAAAAATCATCCTGATGTTAAGTTTCTGTAAATTGAATATTATTTATTATATTCTATAATAATACCTCTCTGTATTTTTGTAATTTTTATTGCAAAAATGGCTCTTTGATTTAATAAAAAACAAGGCACAGCTCTTCATTTATGGATAATGCAGCCCCATGCATATGAATTCTTCTCTTTTTAGTGATTCCCTTGTTATTTTGGGGGCAGCTGGGCTGATTATTCCGGCCTTTGCCCGCTTTCGAATATCCCCTGTTATTGGTTTTATTCTGGCTGGTGCAGTTCTAGGCCCCAAAGCCTTGGGCTCACTTGTCACCGAATATCCATGGTTAAAACATATCACTATTTCTGATCCTGACGGTATCGAGCCTTTTGCGGATTTCGGTATTGTCCTGATGCTTTTCTCCATCGGCATTGAATTATCGTTTAAACGTCTATGGGCAATGCGTCAGGCTGTCTTTGGTCTAGGAACTGGAAAACTTTTGGGATGCGGCTTCCTCATTGGGGCTGGCCTTTATGCTTTGGGCGAAAATTGGGCGGGTGCCATCGGGATGGGACTGGCTCTCAGCGTGTCGTCAACCGCTTTGGTGCTTCCTCTAGTGGGAACAACGGGGCCAGTCGGGAAAAACGCTTTTGCTATTCTTCTTTTTGAAGATCTTGCTTTGGTGCCGATCATCTTTGCCTTGGGTGCTATGGCACCTTATGGACAAGATAATCGCTGGGACGGATTGATTGCAACTATTTGGCAAGGCGGTGCCACCGTTATTGCCATTCTGGTTTTAGGACGTTTTGCGCTTCCCACGCTTTTCGCGCAGGCTGCCAGAACCAAAAGCGCTGAAGTTTTCCTGTCTATCAGCCTATTGGTCGTTATTCTAGCGTCTGTTGCTACCAGCGCTATGGGGCTCTCGCCGATCGTTGGAGCTTTAACCGCAGGTCTTTTAATTGCTGAAACCGATTATCATGTCGAAGTCGAGATGGTCATCCTACCTTTCCAACGACTGGCGCTTGGTGTGTTCTTACTCACCGTTGGGATGAGCCTCGATCTCCGGCTTATCATGGCGAATTGGCAGGCTTTAGCTTTGGGTGTTGCTGGCGTTGTTATTGTGAAAACACTTGTTACCAGCACACTTTTACGGTTGAGCCATGTCCGACTAGCCACAGCCGTTGAATCTGGTTTGCTGATGTCAGCACCGTCTGAAACAACTTTGGTTATTTTGGCAACCGCTAAACAAGCACAGCTTATCATGCCATCGACGGCAGCTTTTTGGGAAATTGTTACCGCTATCGGTCTGACGATTACGCCTCTTCTTGCGAAAATTGGCCACAAAGTCTCGCTCAAGCTCACCTTACGCGAGCATAATTTGACTTTACCCTCCAATGAGGAACCGATCGAAGATATCGAAAATCATACCATTATTGCGGGTATTGGGCGCGTCGGGAAAGTCATTGCAGATGTGCTGACGTCAGAAAAGAAACCCTATCTTGCGATCGATTCCGATATTGATCTGGTTATCAATGCGAAAAGAGACGGCTATCACGCCACTTTTGGCGACATCAGTAATCCAGTATTCATCCAGCAATTAGGGAACAAGATCAATGCTGTGGTGCTTGCCATTAACGATCCTGTTTCTATGGTCAATGTGGTGCATCGACTGCATACCATCTATCCTGATTTAACGATCATTGCCCGTGCCAGCGATTCCCGTCATGCAGCACAGCTTTTTAGAGCGGGCGCGACCGATATTGTGGCTGAAACCTTGGAAAGTTCTTTGCGCTTAGCAGAAGCCACTTTGATTTCTCTTGGCGTGTCAACCGGTCATGCGGTTGCGGCTATTCACGACAAACGCGCATCAATGCGTGAAAATGTCCTAAAAGCAGCAGAGGAAGGCAATATGCAAGCGATCAGGCACACGCCTAGCATTATGCCTGAAGCATAATTTTTTCAAAAATCACTTACCCATAAAAAAGCCCTGAAAGATTCAGGGCTTTTTTTACACCAATGAAATGCGTGTTAGGCTTTTTCTAAAAGGGCTTTCACCGCTTCCAAAGCTTTGGCCGCATCATTTCCGTTGGGGCCACCACCTTGAGCCATATCAGGACGACCACCGCCGCCTTTACCACCCAAATTTTCGACAGCCGTCCGAACAAGATCAACAGCGCTTATCTTGTCCTTCAGACTATCACTTACCCCAATGGCCACAGAAGCACGCCCTTCATTAACCGTGATGAGCGCAATCACGCCGGATTCAATGATCTTCTTATTTTCGTCAATCAAACCACGCAGAGCTTTAGGATCAAGCCCTTCGATAACCTGACCGATAAACTGATATGAACCGACTTTTTCGGGGGCTGCATTATTACCGCCCTGCCCGCCATTGGCATTAGCTAAAGCCAAGGCTTTCTGAGCCTCTGCCAGAGCGCGTTCAGATTTACGGCGCTCGTCAAGGATAGCAGCCGTCCGCGTCGGAACTTCTTCCGGCACCGCTTTCAAAATAGAGGCGGTTTCACGTAACAGACGATCACGACCGACCAACCACAATCTAGCTTCTTCACCTGTAACGGCTTCAATACGACGGATACCCGAAGAAACGGCGGTTTCACTGACAATATGGAATAAACCAATCTGGCCTAAATCCGATACATGGGTGCCACCGCAAAGCTCAACAGACCAAGAAATTTCCTCATTCTGATCGTTAAGACGTGATCCCATGGATAAAACACGGACTTCATTACCGTATTTTTCACCGAATAAAGCCATAGCGCCCGCTTCAACTGCGGATTCCGGCGTCATCAGTCGGGTTGTCACAACAGAATTGTTCAAAATTTGCTGATTAACTTCGGCTTCAATTGCGGCCAATTCCTGATCCGTCAAAGCTTTCTGATGAGAAAAGTCAAAGCGCAAACGCTCAGCAGAAACCATACTTCCCTTCTGGGAAACATGCTGTCCTAACTGGTCACGCAAAGCAGCGTGCAGCAAATGGGTTGCCGAATGATTGGCACGCAAACGGTTGCGATGATTGATATCAACTTGCAACTGGATGTCATCACCAATCTTAATCTCGCCCTTTTCGATTTTAGCGATATGGGCATGAATACGACCTAACGGTTTTTGCGTATCGGTAACCGTGATTTTCAGATCGTTATTACCAGTGATAACACCGATATCGCCTTTCTGACCGCCACTTTCACCATAAAAAGGCGTCTGATTGGTGATGATGGTGACGTCATCGCCCTGTTTGGCCGTTTCAACCCGCTTACCGTCTTTAATCAAGGCAATGATTTGACCACTGCCCTTTTCAGCGGTATATCCGGTAAATTCGGTGCCACCCAACTGGTCAGCAATATCGAACCAGATTTCATCCGAGGCTTTTTCGCCTGATCCTTTCCATGCAGCCCGAGCGGCTTTCCGCTGTTCTGCCATGGCTGCATCGAAACCAGCCTGATCAACGGTCAGATTCCGCGCTCTCAAAGCATCAGCCGTCAGATCATAAGGGAAACCATAAGTATCATAGAGTCTAAAAGCGACCTCACCCGGTAAAGTGTCACCACTTTTCAGATGCTGGGTTTCGTCTTCCAAAATTTTCAGACCATTAGCCAAAGTCTGGCGGAAACGCGTTTCTTCCAAGCGCAAAGTTTCTTCAATCAAAGCCTTAGCTCTGACCAATTCAGGGTAAGCCATACCCATTTCAGAAAGAAGCGCTGGTACAAGCCGATACATCAGAGGCTCTTTGGCACCGATCAAATGGGCATGACGCATGGCGCGACGCATAATACGACGCAAAACATACCCACGGCCTTCATTGGCAGGCAAAACACCATCAGCAACCAAGAAACCAGCGGCTCGCAGATGATCAGCAATAACCCGATGGGAAGCCTTAAACTGACCATCCGTTGCCGTCTTGGTCAATTCCCCCGAAGCTGCAATCAAGGCCTTAAAAGTATCGGTATCATAATTGTCATGAACGCCTTGCAAGACAGAAGCAATGCGCTCTAGTCCCATACCCGTATCAATGGACGGTCTCGGCAAATTCAAACGGGTCTCGGCATTGACCTGTTCATATTGCATAAAGACGAGATTCCAGATTTCGACAAAGCGATCACCGTCTTCATCCGGCGATCCAGGAGGGCCACCCGGAATTTCGGGGCCATGGTCATAGAATATTTCGGAACAAGGGCCACAAGGTCCCGTATCACCCATTGACCAGAAATTATCAGAAGTCGCGATTTTAATAATTCTGTCTTCAGGTAATCCGGCAATTTTGCGCCACAGATTAAAGGCTTCTTCATCGGTATGATAAACGGTCACGCAAAGGCGTTCTGGATCAAGACCCCATTCTTTGGTGATCAACCCCCATGCCAGTTCAATGACGCGTTCTTTGAAATAATCACCGAAGGAGAAGTTACCCAACATTTCAAAAAAGGTATGATGGCGGGCGGTATAGCCGACATTATCAAGATCGTTATGTTTACCACCAGCACGGACACATTTTTGCGACGATGTTGCGGTTTTATAGGGACGACTTTCAAGACCGGTAAACGTATTTTTGAAAGGCACCATCCCCGCATTAACAAACATCAACGTCGGATCATTTTGAGGCACCAAGGGTGCCGATGGTACTATCCGATGGCCATTTTTTTCGAAATATTCGAGAAAAGAACGGCGAATTTCATTCGTTGTTATCATAATGAGGCCCCCAACACTGCTGACCGGAAGTTTTATTGCCAGCAGCCATAGCACCCGATGGGCATAAAAACAGTATAAACAGACGAAAAAATACAGGGTATGCGTATTTATTTTACGCATACCCTCTTCAGATCAGGATATTATTTTCCGATATGGGCGCAAGTCTCACCTGCAGCCTGAAGCTGGCTACAGAAGCTATTTGCCTGCCCCCCCGCTGTCGCCCGTAAACGATAAAAGGTCTTTTCACCGATCTTCACCGAGATGATCTGATGCGGCAAAGGCTTGATCCAGCTATAACGCTGCGTCAAATGAGACCAAACTTCATTGGCTTTGGCTTCACTACCAAAGGCACCCAACTGGATAACGCCTGCACCTGCTGGCGCCTTTTTGGCTTCATCTGCTGGATGAGCATCATTGTGAAGATTGCTCATCACACCCGCAACGGAATCTTCGCGGTTTTTGGGTTTTGCCACTTCGGCCGGATGTTCCGCTTCCGGCTTTTCAACTTTTGCAGTCGGTTTAACCACAGCAACAGGCGGTTTTTCACGTTCCGCAACCTTAACCGGATGCTCGGCGGGTTTAACTTCTTTTTCGTGTTTCACCGGTGCTGCTGGACGTGGGGCTGCGGGATGCGTTGCGGTTGAATGACGGGTATCGCCCGTCATATCTGACATTTCCGGCTCATTTTCTACAACATCAGGCCGCGTTTTTGTGACCGGTGCGGGGGCTGAAGGCGGTGGCGTGATAGGCTGTTCAGCCTGTTTCGGCGCGATCGTCATCGGCTGTTCTGGCTGTACGGATGTATCAATGGATGAATTGATATCCCGCCCTTCGCTGGCGGCATAGGCTGATTCACCTTCGCCTTCGATTTTCATCCCACCCGGCTCGCGGGGCTTGGTTTTATAGGGGCCAGGCTCCGCCGTAATCACGGATGCATTACCGCTTACGGCTGGTGGACGATGGAACCACCAATACAGCCCGATCCCTAATAAAGCCAAAGTCAGTAAAGCAACCAAGGCGACAATAACGATCTGGAAAATATTCCCGCCATGACCATTATCGTCATCTTCTACGGGTTCCAGCCATGGCAAGCTATCATCTTCATCGCCATCATCTGCATCAGCCGAATGATGATCATAAAAATCACTGCTGTCATCTCGGGACGAACCATGCGCATTAGACCGGCCAAATGGTCGGTTATAGCTATTATTCTCTTGTGGCCGGCCATGAGAATTCATGGCATCATGCTCCTGATCTTTATCATCCATTCCCTACATCTCCTCCGAAGCATTGACGCCGACTACGCCAAGCCCATTTCTGATAACCTGACCAACAGCATCAGCCAAAGCCAGTCTGGCCGCTGTTTTTGCTGGATTATCCGGCAACAGAAAACGTCGGTCAGGATTATCATTACCTTTATTCCACAAGCTATGAAAATCCGCAGCCAAGGTGAACAGATAAAAAACGATACGATGTGGTTCATGCGCGACAGCCGCCGCCTCAATCAGACGCGGGAATTGGGCAGCCTGCTGAATCAATGCCAATTCTTCTTTATCAAGCAGATTTAAATCCGCTTTTTCCGGCAAGGCTATGGCCTCGGATGCAAGCCGCCGATGCAAAGAATGCACGCGGGCATGAGCATATTGGACATAAAAGACCGGATTATCTTTTGAGGCTTCGATTACTTTTTCAAAATCGAAATCCATTTGGGCATCAGCTTTGCGGGTCAGCATTGAAAAGCGGACAACGTCGCGCCCTACTTCTGATACGACATCCGCAAGGGTAACGAAGTTACCGGAACGCTTCGACATTTTGACCGGCTCACCGCCACGAAGCAAATGCACCATCTGAACCAGTTTCACATCCAACGGGACTTTATTCTGGGTCAAAGCCGCAACGGCGGCTTTAATCCGCTTAACCGTTCCGGCGTGGTCAGCCCCCCAAATATCAACTAATTGATCAGCAGTCGCTGCTTTTTCGGCATGATAAGCGAGGTCAGCACCAAAATAGGTATAGCTGCCATCGGATTTCTGAACAGGCCGATCGCTGTCATCACCAAACTTAGTCGCACGGAACAAAGTCAGTTCGACAGGTTCCCAATCTTCCGGCGTTTCGCCTTTCGGGGCTTCCAAAACCCCTTTATAGATCAGACCTTCTTTTTCCAGTTTGTCGATCGCTTTTTGGACGATGCCCGCTTTATGAAGCGCCGCTTCTGACGTGAATTTATCGTGATGAATACCCAATAAGGCCAAATCATCGCGGATCATGTCCATCATGGCTGCAACGGTTGTTTCACGGAACAAAGTCAGCCATTCGGATTCGGGTGCGTTGAGGTAACGGTCGCCATATTTTTCAGCCAGTAATTTACCAACTGGAACCAAATAATCGCCGGGATACAGACCTTCAGGAATGGTGATTTCTTCACCTAAGGCTTCTCGATAGCGCATATAGGCCGAACGTGCCAAAGTCTGAACTTGCTGTCCGGCATCATTGACATAATATTCGCGGGTTACTTGATAACCTGCAAAATCAAGCAAAGAAGCCAAGGCATCCCCGACCACAGCACCCCGACAATGGCCCATATGCATAGGCCCCGTGGGATTTGCCGAAACATATTCGACATTGACGCGCAAATTTTGTCCTATATCGGAACGGCCATAATCTTGACTCTGTTCCAAAATATGGGTCAATTCTTTCCGCCAGCAATCATCGGTCAAGCGAATATTGATAAAGCCGGGGCCTGCGATTTCAACAGACTCAACCCCTTCCAACTGGGATAAAGGTTCAACCAGTTTTTCAGCCAAAGCGCGGGGAGCCGTCTTCGCTGCTTTTGCCAATACCATAGCGGCATTGATAGCCAAATCTCCATGAGACGGGTCACGCGGCGGCTCAACAGCAACTCGACTACGATCCAGACTGGCCGGTAACAGACCTTCGGCCTCAAAGGTATCAAGAATAGAAGAGAGCTGCGCAGCAAAATGGCGATAAAGGGTCACGGTTAAAATAATCCATCAGACAAATAATGAAAAAGCAAAAAAAACAGCCAAAGCTACTATCCCAAGCCTTAACCTGTTGTTGCCAAAAGGCTCTAATCTATTTTGCGGAACAATCAAATCCTGACTAAAGCCTCTCAAGGGCATTATTATCAATCTTTGAAGAAATAAATCTATTTCAAAAAGGATAAGCGACATCCTTTTTAGACCAGATCGAAGGCACCGATATCTTGATGATAGCGTTTTAAGGCATAATGATCCGTCATACCGGCGACATAATCAACAATATGTCGTTGCCGATCAATTTCGTTATCCGGCCAATTTTCTTGCCAATCATCCGGCAATAATCGCGGATTATCCTTATAAAGCGCTACCAGTTCGGAAATAACATAAGAGGCGCGCTCCGCAATCGGTAATAATCGGGGGTGATGATACAGCTTTTGATACATAAATTTTTTAAACAAACGCTCATTCTTGGTCATCTCTTCTGAAAAGCCGACCATTGCTTGAGGCATCTGCCGGATATCCGTTAGATGCTTCGGTTTAAAAAGGGCAATCCGACGGCGGGTCTCATCCAGCGAATCATTTACCATTCGACCGATCTGCTCACGGATCAATTCAGCAATTAACTTTTTCCCAGTTAAATCAGGGTAGCGCGTTTTTACGGCTTGCCATGTTGGGGCAATCAAAGGCTGGGCAACGACTTCTTCAAGATCAATCAACCCTGCCCGCAATCCATCATCCAAATCATGGTTATCATAGGCGATATCATCGGACAAAGCCGCGACTTGCGCCTCTAATGATGGCCAGCTTGTTAATTCCAACGGAAAAGCATCATCCACCGCCGACAACGCCCAATTCGGATGTCTTATCGGGCCGTTATGCTTGGCTAAACCTTCCTGCATTTCCCAAGTCAAATTGAGACCCGACCAACGCGGATAAGGCGATTCCAAATGAGTCAGGATGCGGAGACTATGGGCATTATGGTCAAAACCGCCAGCCTCTTTTAAAGCCTGTTTCAAGACATTTTCGCCAATATGCCCGAAAGGCGGATGCCCTAAATCATGCGCCAGACACAAGGCTTCCGTTAGGTCTTCATTCAACCGAAGCACCCGCGCTATCGTCCTGCCGATCTGGGCAACTTCTAAACTATGGGTCAATCTCACCCTAAAATGATCGCTTTCCGGCGCGATAAAAACCTGTGTCTTATAACGGAGCCGTCGGAAAGCCATAGAATGGATAATCCTGTCACGGTCGCGTTGAAAAGCATTGCGGGGGCCTCTTACGGCACCCTTCCCTTCATCATGTAATCTGCCACGGGATAATTCGGGATCGGCGGCATAAGATGCAAATTTTGTTTTCATTATTCTATCATGACCCATGTCATCGGGCGTTTACAAATAACGCATAAAGACCACAGTCAAAAATAGAAAATGATTTTCAAAAACAAATCACCTTCATAAAACAGGCTTATCCCCCCAAATGACTGATAACGCTTTTAGAGGCTGTTTTTGGCTGCTTTTTCTGGTCATAGAATTGACTGATAGCAATGGAACCCGCCACTGCAAAAGCAATAGGAATCAGAAAATCATGACCGGTTCTTGCAAATTCGATAACCAAAGCCATCGCCGTAATGGGCATTTTCATTGAACTCGCTAAAAAAGCGGCGCCCCCAATAATAGCAAAGGCACCAATAGGCACTGGCGGTAACCACATATTCCATAGATGGCCAATAACAACGGCTAACAAAGCTCCGAAACTGATACCGGGGGTCAATAGTCCTCCATAAGCCCCCGCCCAAAGTGCCAGAAAAACAGCCAGCATTTTAAAACAGAATAACGTGCCAGCCTTCATACCGGATAAATTGTCATTAAAAGCCAAGCTTACAGGCCCCTTGCCGTTACCCAAAATTTCAGGAAACCATATAGACAATAGGCCAATCGCGGCAAAACAGAGGATAGCCACCAAAGCTAATTGACGGTTATCCTTTATTCTGCTGGCGGTTATTTTTTGCGACCAAAACCGAAAATAATGGGCAGCAATCCCAAAAATAGGCCCTGCTAGTAATGCCAATAGCATTAAACGGGTATCAACCGGCCATGCAGGGACGTGATAGACCATGCTATTTCCCAGAAGAATCCATGCCATGCGCGCCGACAAAGCCGAGGTTAACAAAGCAACAATCACAACCGGACTAGCCCATGTCATCAACAAGGCTTCCAAAGCAAATAAAGCACCACTAAGCGGCACATTATAGACCGAAGCCAATCCGGCACCTGCCCCACAAGCCACTAAAATTCGGCGCTGATTTTCGGATAAGCCACCCCAAAAGGCAAATCTTTCACCAATCAAACTGCCCAATTCCCGCGGAGCCACTTCCCTTCCCAAAGGCGAGCCAAGGCCAACCGTCACAATCTGCAAAAGGACGTGAATAATAGTCGTCCAGAAAGGCATCACTCTTTTATTGGCGGCAACGGCTTGCGTAATCGAAACCAAAGGCGAGCCAAAATAACGCAGCAAGCCCCAGCCACCACCGACAACAGCCCCACAAAAAACAAGCACTTCCAACCGCCTCAAAGGTGACGCGGCCATGCTCCCTTTTAAGAAGCTTTCCTCACTAATGACATGCTGCAAGCTATAGCCATAAGCGATATGTTGCACGGCATGCAGTATCCATGACAAAAGCATCCCGCCCAATCCGGTTAAGCCGCCCACGGCAAGACAGGCAAGGCCATAGCGTATCTTCATTTTGCCGTCAGCCTTTCTACAGTGACACCTTTCCGAGACGTAAACTGAATCGTTGAAAAACCATGTTTTTTTAGCTTGTTCACAAAATCTTGCGCCTGTTCATCTGACGAAAACGGGCCTGCCAGCAAACGATGCGATTTATGCCAAGGCGAAGTCCATGGCTGCGTTGTTTTTAACAAAGGATATTTGGTTAATAATTTTTGCCAGACGGCAAGAAGATTTGCCTTATTTTCGCCACTGGCAACCTGAACCCAATAGCGCTCACTTGTGGCCTCATGAGCTGATTTGGTGACGGATTTGGCCTCAGCGGCTGCTTTCGTCTCGACGACAGTATGGTTATTTTTCTTTTCTATCGTGGTGGCTTGGCTATTCGCTGACAGGTCTTTTTTCCCGTTCAGCGTTTTGGGATTTTTCTCACTGACCTCAATCAGCAGATTACCCGCCTTTTTCGCACTACTTTTTTCAGCTTTTTGATCAAGTGCTTTTTGCTCGGCAATACATTGATTGATCTTTAAAAGCTCAACCTTGCTAGGTGTTTTAGACACATGAGCAGTCTTTGCTACAATTTTCCCTTTTACTGCCTTTTTAGCGGGTAATTTAAGGCTATTTTCAATATTTATCTTACAATAGGCCTTTAACTCCGCCTCGCTTCTAACCGGCGTTTTTTTACTGATCGGCAATGTTTTTTCAGAAGTTTTTTCCGGCACAATCGGCGTAGAAGCTATTTTACTTTTTAGCTTCGGCAGCACGGGTGATACCGTCGGAGCCGGAACAACAGCAGGCGAAACGGTTACGGGTGCAGCATTTGTCTTTTCGACAACATTACCTCTTCTTGATTTTAAAAGAACTTTGGGCGTAGGTGGCTCTCTATCCTCGTCTTTGACTGTCAAAGGCCTAATCGGATCTTCACCGACTTCTGGGCGTGGCGCTTGCGGAGCCAGCGGCATGGGTTTTTCTGATGTAACGTAATCTTCAGACGTTGCCGGAATGCTATCAATATTAAAATCTGAAACCGGCTCTTTAGTATCAGCAGGACCCGATTTGTCATTTTCAGCCCAAAGAGATTGCGAGCTACCGCCCTTAACTTTCATATCCCCGAAATGCACTGCTGCCGCTTTTTCTTGAGCTGACAGCTGGGGCAAACGGCTTAAAAATGACGCCATTGTCTCGGCAGAACCAGCAGGCATCGTTGATTTGATAATAGCATTAGCTCCAGCGACATCGCCGGTTAACGCTAATATCAAAGCACGCGTGCGCCATGCAGCCCGATTTTGTTGTCTTAGCTGGCGATCAATCAAAGCAAGGGCATTACTGGCATGTCCGGCAATGGCTTGAGAAAGAGCAAATCGCCTCTCAGTCTCATCATCAGGATGAGATGATAAAGCCATCGTATAGGCGGCTTCGGCTTTGGCTTTATTGCCTAATAAATCATAGGCCAGTCCGCTATCACTAGCGACAATAGATGCCGGAATACCATTCGACACTGCCTCATGAAAATATTTCAAGGCCTGTTGCGGTTTTTCCTGCTGGATAAAAATCGATCCTAAGGTGGCTTTTACTTTCCCATCATGGGGTGCCAATGTCTCGGCACGGGACAAAAAACCATAAGCGGCGTGAAGGTCGCCCGCCCGATAGGAAGCCAGACCGGCTCCAATTAAAGCATTGGTATCATGAGGCTGCGCTGCCAAGCGGCGCAAATAAACAGTCAAATCTGCCTTATCGCTACCGGTCTCATTCTCGGCTATTTGCGCCTGTAAAGAAACTGAATAGCAAGGGATGCCCGTCAAAATCAGAAAAGACACCCAAGTAGATTTAACGATATATCGTATCTTACTATAGGATGCCTTTTGAACGTTTGCCGATATGCGGGTGCCGACAAATTCGGACGGAACGGGCTGCTTCCCAAAACCGCCATTCTTAGAATCTTTTATCTCGATAGCCATAGTAACGTAAAAAGCTAACTGTCTTTGTGAACGCAAGCATAAAACGACAAAAAAGGCAGAAGATCGGATTAAATATATTTTAGTGGTCAGAAATGAAGCTAAATTGATGCCGTCTGTGGCCACAGATAAAAAACAGGCCGCTCACCGAATATGAACGACCTGCTTCTTTTTTGAGTCTAAAAAGATCGAAAATTTTAGGAGTTACCCTGACGATTCAAGAATTGAGGGATATCGACACGGCCACGGTTTTCAGTGCTGTCTTTACGATCAGCTCCACGGGCAATGTTAGACATCCGTTCAAATAAGGTGCTACCTTCTCTTGCCAGCCTCGGAGCCGGACGGGTCGGCTCGCTATTCCAACCAGCATTAGAATTCTGGTTAAAATCGCTTTCCTCGACGGACGGAGAAGCCGCTTTTAAATTATCTTTTTTTTCGACAGG
>NZ_JAIWON010000120.1 GCF_020216885.1 Zymomonas sp.
ACCATGTTGAAGTTTATAATGTTGGTGAAGCCAGCGTCTTACAAAAAAGATTCAGCCTAGAAACCGATCTTCGACGGGCTATTGATAATGGCGACCTCCACCTTGTCTATCAGCCGATATTGTCGCCCTATAATAAAAAGATCGTTGGTTTCGAGGCTTTGGCGCGCTGGAATCACGAAACATTAGGCCCAGTTTCTCCGGCAGAATTTATTCCGGTAGCCGAAGAATCTGGCTTGATTGTTCCCTTGGGGCGTTGGGCTTTAGAAAATTCGGTGCATACCCAACAGCAATGGGACAAACAGGCCGGATATACTTTACCGATAAGAATTTCTGTCAATGTTTCGGCCTTGCAGTTGATGCGGGATAACCTGACACAGGTTATGACAGACATCAAAAAACAAACCGGTATCAATGGTGAGAGACTGACCTTGGAACTAACGGAAAGCGCTTTGATGCGTTATCCTGAACAAAGTATCAGCGTTATCAATACCATGCATGAATTGGGTATCAAAATTTCGATGGATGATTTCGGAACCGGATATTCATCACTTTCTTATCTGAAAACTTTCCCTATCGACCATCTAAAAATAGATCGCAGTTTTGTGACCAATCTGGCCGAAGATAAAACGGCTATTGCGATTACCCGCGCTATTACTAGCATGGCTTCGACGCTGTCGATTAAAACGATTGTCGAAGGCATCGAAACACCGGAACAGAAGAAAATTATTATGGATTTGGGCTGTGATTATGCTCAAGGCTTTTACTTTTCTCGTCCGTTACCGGAGGATGAGGCGATTGCCTTCTATATGGCATCCAATAGGAATTAACGCTCTGCTTTATGAGTGGCCATTGTCTCCGCTATAGCCAAGGCCGCTTTTTCTTGCACCCAGTCGCTATTAGGAAAATCGGCTTCGACCCATGCTTTTTGTATCTTTTGCAGAATAGTGGCGACCAAAGGTCCTGCGGGTAAGCCTTTTGCAATTAAATCGCCCCCTTTAAGTGGAAAAACAGGACGTTCCCAATTTTTGAGAAGTGCTATCGCCGAATCGACTGTCGATTCATCGCGATCAGACAGCAAAAGACGGGCAATGGCCTCATCTTTTCCGATCGCCCATGCCAAAGAAAGCGGTTTTTCTTCTTCCTCTGTTAATAAGGCGATCAGATATTTTTTCTGCTCTTTTGAAAAACGAAGGCGTTGTGCAACAGAACGCGCCATTTCTGCGCCTTCAGGCAGCAACGCGGCGAGATGGAGCAGAGCGTTTCCTGAAAGCTGGTAGAGCCTTTCTCTTTCAAGCAGGCGTTTTAAAGGCGGGATGCTGTCCGCTGTAATCTCAGGTAAAATCGGCTTAAAGATACCCGACTGTATCATCAGGGTGATAACAGCTAAAGGATCAGGCAAGGCCAAAATTTTGAGGATCTCGCTGGCAATTCTTTCGCGAGATAATGCCATCAAATCATTGGCGCGTTTAATGCAGGCTGCCAGCGCATCGGGGTCAGGATTTTTTCCACCAAAACGCGCGAAAAAGCGGAAATAGCGTAAAATACGCAGATGATCTTCCGCGATGCGCGTTTCGGGATTGCCAATAAAACGGACAGAATGAGCTTTCAGATCAGCTAATCCACCGAAATAGTCATGCACCAAGCCGCTTTCAGCCTCGGCATAAAGCGCATTGATCGTAAAATCACGTCTTTGGGCATCATCTTCCCAATTATCGCTGTAAGCAATGGTTGCATGGCGGCCATCGGTCGAAACATCGCGTCTAAGACTGGTAATTTCAACAGGACATTTTGTCGGCAAAAGAGCGGTGATTGTGCCATGTTGGATGCCGGTTGGAATAGCTTTAAAACCAGCTGACCGGATAAGCTCCATCGTTTTTTCAGGATGATGGCGGGTTGCGCAGTCTATATCACTGACAGGCAGTCCCAATAATGTATCGCGCACAGATCCGCCGACAAAGCGGATCATGCTGTCGCCCCCCAAAGCCTTGATTAAATCTTTTAAGCCTTCTTGATGCTGCCATTTTTGATCGGGTAAAAACACAGACATCAATTAACCTTCCTTTTGCAAAGCAGGCGTATCGGCTTCAACCATGCCAGCCCGATCACGCAAGCGAGAAGATGTCAAACGGGCAAGCAAACGCCGTTTTTCAACAGGCCCCGGTAGCCGCCAATCTCCCGTTTCCTCGTCAGAAAATCCAAAGAAACGGTTATAATATTCGGGATCGCCAATCAGCATCACGGCATCATGGCCTGTTATGTCGCTATTATCGGCAACATCAAGGCTATGCTGCACTAAAGTCTGTCCGATACCATGACCTTGATAATCAGGATGCACGGCCACGGGGCCTAGTAAAATCATCGGCAGTTTTTTACCATTCAGACAGGAAAGCCGGATTGGCCAGCATTGGATGATGCCCTGCAAAATATCGCCATCAACGGCAGCAAAAGAAAGTTCAGGAATCGCGCTTACCCCTTGTCGCAACCGATAGGCCGTTCGGCCATGGCGATCTTTACCGAAACCGATATCGAGTAAATCTTCTATTTTTTGTGAATCTATCCGGTTTAGGGGAACAAGCGTTATCACTCTTTCATATGCCTCGATTATGGTGGAAGAAAATAAATTTCTTTTTCAAAGACCTGCGCTTTTACGGTGCTTTTTTTTATTTCGGAATGATTCTCTTTCTCTTTTGAAAAAAAAGATGCGCTATGTCTGTGTAATCGAAGATATTTATCCCCAGAGAAGAGGATCAACCTGTGGATAAGATTGGGGAAAAGCCAAAAAAACCCTTATTTTTAGGGGACTTTCTTGGTGTGCCTAAATTTTAGGCAATTGTGCAAAACAGGCAGTAAAATAGATAAACACCAATCGAAAGACTCTTTTATGATAAAAAAATCGAAGACTCTTTCTGCTGGGTTGACCACTATCACAATGCAACAACGCTTCCCGTGGCCAGATAATTTTTGTATCTCGAGGTTATTATGAGTGACACTATATTCAGGCCGGAATCTGCCCGTGGGCTTATTCCTGACCATTTGCAGCCAAAAACATATGTGCTTCATGTTGAAGATTTAATGTTAATGGCCGCTATTGGCTTTCACAGCCACGAATTGGATAAACGTCAGCGTGTTCTGGTAAATCTGGATATCGAATTGGAAAAAGCGGTTTTACCGACCAATGATGATATTAACGCCGATTTCTGGAATTATGATTATATCCATCAGACGCTTTCTGAGCTGGTTGAAAAACGGCGTTTCAACTTGCAAGAAACCTTAGCGCAGGAAATCTATGATTTAATCGCTGCCCGCGCGCATGTTCGCCGCATTAAGGTTTTTGTCCGTAAACCTGATGCCTATCAGGATTGCCAATCCGTCGGGGTCAGCCTGTCCAATTTTCCGAATTAAAAAAATAAAAAATGCCGGCCTGTAAAAACAGACCGGCATTCCGTATCATTTAACTTTTAGTCTTAAGCCTGTTTTAAATCACCACGGCTGACACCTTCGCCATCGAGATTTTTAGCGACGAATTCCCAGTTAATGATATTGGAAAGCACGTCTTTGGCATATTTCGGGCGGGCATTCCGATAGTCGATATAATAGGCATGTTCCCAAACATCGAGCGTCAAAAGCGGCTTTACCTCTTTATGGGCTACCGGCGTATCACCATCATGATAAGACGTGATGGCGAGCTTGCCTTCTTTCAAAACGAGCCAAGCCCAACCGCTGCCGAAATGACCAACGGCTTCAGCAGCCAGTTTTTCTAACAGGGCTTCGGTTGAGCCAAAGCTTTCTTCAATCAAAGAAGCGAGCTTGCCACTGGGCTTTTGGCCTGCTTTGGCCAAGCCGAGCCAGAAGAAGTTATGGTTCCATGCCTGTGCTGCATTGTTAAAGAGGCCTTTATCCTTGGTTTCAACGGCTTTGTTGATAACCTCGACAAGGCTCAGACCGGCTAGTTTCTTTTCATCAACCCAGCTGTTCACTTTATCGACATAGGATTTATGATGCTTGCCATGATGGTATTCGAGCGTTTCTGCGGACATATGCGGCTCGAGGTCTTTGGCGCCAAAGGGCAGGGCGGGTAATGCAAAAGCCATGATGTGATCTCCCAATTCTGTCAGTATAGTCAAACCTATGGTGAAAGAACGCAGCAACTATCAAAAAGTTACCATTTTTACGAAGCATATCCCGACGGGATAAAAATTTTATAAAATCATTATATTTCAGTTGTTTAATGCAATTTAAGAGGCTTTTTGTCTATAAAAACAGGCAGTTTTGTTTTTCAATCACTGTGATGGATTTCTTTAAAGTTTAATCTTTTTCGGCTTGAGAATGACTATTCCCAGCAGGCAACAGGTCATAACGCCGCAAAATATGCCGTAATTGATCGTAACTTAAACGGAGGGCTTTGGCGGTTGCCCGCTGATTATAACAATGGCGTTGCAAGGCTTGTTCGACACAATGCCGTTCATAATCTTGGCAAAGGGCTTTTAAATCACCATCCAGCAAGGATTTTTCGATAAAATTAGAATGAGGTAGCGAGACTTCTCTTCCTACCATTAGGGTATCTTTTACCGCCACCTTCTCAACAATAGTCGATTCCTGAACTGGCCGCCAAGGCGAGGCAAAGGGATCAAGAACAATATGATTTATGGGTTTTGTCGCATCGCCCCAGCGGTAAAGGCTGCGTTCGACAACATTCCGTAATTCTCTGACATTCCCCGGCCATGAATGATTTTTTAGAATCTCCATGGCTTCTTCTGTAAAACCAAGCCAGTTATCCCATCCCAATTCCAAGGCCATATGCCGTCCGAAATAGTCTGCCAGCAAAAGAATATCTTCTTGACGATATCGCAGCGGTGGCAAGGTAATAACTTCAAAAGAAAGCCGATCAAGCAAATCTGACCGGAACTGTCCTCTTGCTGCTAAACTCGGCAAATCTTCATTGGTGGCGGCAACAATTCTGACATCGACTTTTGTTGGGCGGATAGAGCCGATGCGGTTGATCTCGCCATATTCGACGGCGCGCAATAGTCTCTCTTGCGCGGAAGAAGACAAGGTTGCCAGTTCATCCAGAAAAAGGGTGCCGCCTTCGGCTTGTTCAAAGCGGCCTGTCTTGGCACGCATGGCTCCGGTAAAAGCACCAGCTTCATAGCCGAATAGTTCGGATTCTATCAGATTTTCCGGCAAAGTCGCACAATTCAATGTCACCAAGGGTGATGCCCAACGAGAAGACAGGCGATGCAACCTTTCTGCGATCAGTTCTTTGCCGGTGCCTCTTTCCCCAATGACTAGAACCGGTCGATTTAAACTGGCAGCACGGCTGGCTTGCTCGACAGCATCAAGAAAGGCCGTTGATTGACCAATGACAAAATTGTTTTTCCCCATCACTAATTATTAGGAAAATACGCCACTATTTAGCAAATAATATATGATATGATTTTTTAAAAAATCTCATTATTTTTATAAGTATTTGTTTTTAAACAATAAAATAAAACTGGCACGAGAGGTGCTTAGATAAAAACATCATCAATAATTTCACGACAATAAAGGTTTCGTAGCGATGTTTTCTCTCCCTCATAGCCGTTTCTCTCTGGTCAAAAGCTGCTCTGCGGTAGCGGCTATGTTATGGATGGCAACACAACCGGCTTTTGCTTTTTCGCCAGATCATGATCTCGAAAAATGGACGGCAAAGGTCAGCCACAATTTGAATCAGGCTATTCATGAAGATAGCAATGATCAGGCCAATGACGGTTTACAGATAAGCGTTCTTGGCCTGACTATTGATAAAGAAGGCCATCCTTACGATATCCATATGGTTCGACTGACAGGAAATCAGCTTTTGGATCAAGAAGCCGTTCGGGTCGCGCAAAATGTTTATTATCCCCCGTTACCGAAAAGCCTTCATAAACAAGCGCAAAATATCGAAGTAAAATTGCTCTTTGATTCCAATCTGCAAGAATTGGCGGATATTAACCATCAGGTCAAAGAACAGGATAGAAAACAAAATCAGGCTTTTGCAACGGAATTAGCAGAGGAGCGGCTTGCATTCGCTTCTAATGAAAACAAACCGGAGGTTTAGAAATGAGTATATTTTCAAGAACTCGCGATATTATTGCTGCCAATGTTGTTGATATTCTCAACCGGTCAGAAGATCCGGAAAAAATGATCCGGATGATTATTTTGGAGATGGAAGAAACCTTAATCGAGGTTCGGGCTTCTGCTGCCAAAACGATTGCCGATCAAAAAGAAATCGAACGGCAGGTTAGCCGTTTACAAAAAATTGAAGCCAACTGGCTGGATAAAGCCGAATTGGCCTTGAGTAAAAATCGCGAAGATTTGGCTAAAGCGGCCTTGGTTGAAAGGCATAAAGCCCAAAGCCTTATCAGTGATTTATCCGCCGAAGCAGAAAGCCTGAATGAAACGCTGCAAAAATCCGAAGGCGATATCATCAAACTTCAGAATAAGTTGAACGAAGCGCGCAGTCGCCAATCTATTCTGGCTGCACGATATGCCGGAGCCAAACAGCGGTTAAAAATGCGGGAACTCTATCAAGGTTCACAAAGCGAAGATGCCTTTGCCCGTTTTGAAACGCTGGAAAGACGAGTCAATCTGGCAGAAGGTCAGGCCGATGCCGCCGGAATACGGGGCATGTCTTTGGAAGAAGAAATCGACAATCTTGCAGGGGACGACAAGATTGATCAGGAATTGGCCGAATTGCGGAAGCGGCTGCATAAAAAAGGAGGGAAATAATGGATTCGTTGGCACCTGTTTTAGTCTGCCTTATTCTGTTTATCGGCGTGCCTTGGATATTCCTGCATTATATTACCCAATGGAAGAAATCCTCTAGCATCAGTGCCGCTGACGAAAATCTGATTGAAGAGCTTTATGAGAGCGCTCGGAAACTGGAAGAACGCTTACAGACGATCGAGCGTATTATCGCGGCTGAAAATAATGCGGCGGCCGATATCTATTCTACGTCGAAAGAGCCGGATTCATCTAGCCATAGTACTCTTTCCAAATAAGCATTCAGGAGGAAAAAATGGATTTTCGCCGCACCAAATTTTATCGCGATAAAGCCCATGGCAAAATATTGGGGGTCTGTTCTGGACTGGCTGACTATGCCGGTGTGGATGTCACCCTTGTTCGGGTTTTGACCGTTATCATGACCTTGGTTGGTGGCTTTCCTTGGATTGTCGTTGCCTATTTTGTGACTGCGTGGCTGACCGAGGATAAACCCCGCGCTTTACAGGAAATGGACAGCGATGAGACCCGTTTTTGGCAAGATGTCAGAACCAAACCGACGGTCAGCCTCCGCAATGTCAAAAACCGTTTTCGCGATATCAATGGCCGTCTGGCAAAGGTTGAGACCTATATCACCAGCCAAGACAGACGTTTAGCCAAGGAAATAGATAATTTGCGCTAAGAATGATCAACCATCATTTTTAAAAAAACAGGGGATGAAAAATGCATGGCAGTCAATGGATGGTGGTTATTATTGTGGCTTTAGTCCTGATAACAGGCCTTCTCAAATCACGTTATCGCTATCAGGGAGAAATAGTCGAAAATCTTGCTGAAAATGACAACATTCCACAAATGCAGCAGGAAATTAAGGCGTTAAAAGACCGCATTGCTACATTGGAACGTATTGTTACGGATAACTATCATAATCTGGCTTTGGATCAGGCTATTACTGCCTTGGATCAGCCGATATCCGAGAAGCAGAAGGGTGAAAACAAGGTTGTTCAGGCTCAATAGCGCCTTTGTTTTTTGATGTGTAAAATGTCACTATCGGGATAATTCCCTGTTTTTAGCCCGATTTATATTGCTATTTTTCCTTCGCTTTTGCCATAAATAGGGCATCTTTCCTTACTTAGTAAATGCTATAGGCTATGACCACACTTGCCGATATTGAAGAAGAATATGATTTTTTGGAAAGCGATGATCGTTATCGCTTGCTGATTGATCTGGGACGACATTTGGAAGAAATGCCCGATGCGTTAAAAACAGAGGCAACCAAGGTTAAAGGCTGTTCGGCTTCTGTTTGGGTCTATCCGATGCGGAAAGAGGATGGGAAGCTCCATTTTCTGGCGGATTCCAATGCAGCGATTACGAAAGGGATTATTGCCCTCGTTTTGATGACCGTGCAGGATAAAAATCCCGAAGAGATCATCAATACTGATATTGAAGTCTTGTTAGCACCGTTTGATTTAAAAAATCAGTTAAGTTCCAACCGGACGCAAGGTATTCCCAATATGATTGCCCTCATCCGGCAGACTGCGGAGCGTTATAAGTGATTTTATCGGCTCTTTTACTGGCGACGACGCCGGTCATGATTACCAAAACCGAACCTATCCCGCTTGAAAAGGAGACTGATCCTAGAAAAGGGAAGGCCAAGGATAAAAACGGTTTTTATATCGGTGACCAACTGATTGCGCCCAATGATATTATTGATGCCCGCGCTTTGCCCCAATTAAAGGGTAATCCGATCATTATGTTGACGTTAACGGGCGAAGGCACCGAAAGATTGACCGAGGCAACGGCCGGTAATGGATTCAGTCAGATGATTGAAATCCGTTTTAAAGGTGCTGTTTTAAGCCAACTAGTCTTAGGATCGCCTATCCGCGACAATGTTTTAACTTTTTCTGTGTCCGTCCCTTATCAAAAGGCGCAGAATATTGCCGCTGAAATATCTCAAAAACAGCCACTGCCTGAATCAACCGAATAATTGAGGCGGGATAATGTATAGAAATAATGTGATCGGGCAGGGTTAGAAGCTGCCGCGCTCTTCCCGATTACGAAGAAGATCAAAGGCAGCCTGAATAGCATGGAAGCGTTTTACGGCTTTTTCATCATCCCGATTAAGATCGGGATGCCATTTTTTGGCTAATTGCCGCCATTGAATTTTTACCATCTCGAAATCGGCATCAGCCTCTAATTCCAAGACTTTTAGGGCCTCTATCACCTCATTAGAACGGCCATTTTCAGAGCCTGACCAACTATAACTGGTTGATGAATATCCAGAAGCTTGTTGTTTTTCTTCCGCTTGACGTTTGGCGGCTTCTTCTTTGGATAAACCAGCAAAATAATCCCAATTGCGATTATATTCTACAATGTGGTCTTCACAAAAATACCAACGATCAGGGCTGTTTGGAGATTTTGGGGCAGGGAAGTTACCCGGCTTGTCGCAGCCTTCACGGTCACATAGTCTTACTTTCTGGGCGGCATAGTTACTATCACTGTAACCGCGCCAACGCGGAAAGCCCCAATCTCGGGATTTGGTATATCGAGCCATAATATTTCTTGTTCTGCCTGTATGAGAATACCCCCGACCGAAGAATTGGCCAAAGTCGGAAAAATCAAGAATATAGTTTTTTTAGGAAAAAGAGGCAAATGACAAAGAAAATCAACAGAGGTTATACGCCAGAAGGTCTATAAGCCGGGTTCTGTCCACCAGCAAAGCTGGATAGGCGACCATTCATCTAAAACCGGAATTGCTTCCGGTCTTTAGCAACCAACCCGGATGACGGGGCGGAGCCAGCCCATATGCCATCCCTATTCGGTTTTGCTCCCAGTGGGGTTTACCTTGCCATTGCCGTTACCGGAAATGCGGTGCGCTCTTACCGCACCTTTTCACCCTTACTTTATTACCGAAGTAAAAAGCGGTTTGTTTTCTGTGGCACTTTCCCTGAGGTTACCCTCGCCGGATGTTATCCGGCACCGTTACTCCTTGGAGCCCGGACTTTCCTCCCGTATGTTAAAAACATACCGGCGGCCGCCCGACCTTCTGGCCGAAAGGGTGATAGCAAAAATCACCCTAATGTCGAGGATTATTCTTAGAAGCGGCCTTTAATCACGAAAAAGAGGTTTACTGATGCGGTAAACCGACAATCGCACGGGCAACCGCTTCGGGATCGAATGGGCGTAAATCATCCATGCTTTCACCAACCCCGATCGCGTGGATAGGTAAACCATATTTTTCAGCCGCCGCCACCATGATACCGCCCCGTGCTGTGCCATCGAGCTTGGTCATAATCAGGCCGGAGACACCCGCGATTTCTTTAAAAACCTCGATCTGGGAAAGCGCATTCTGACCATTGGTCGCATCCAGCACCAGAATAACATTATGCGGGGCTGCCGGATTAAGTCGCCCTAAAACCTTTTTGATTTTAGCTAATTCATCCATTAGGCCGCTTTTATTCTGAAGGCGGCCTGCAGTATCTACAATTAAGGTATCCGTGCCTTGGGCTGTCCCTTCTTTAACCCCTTGGAAAACAAGGCTGGCGGCATCCGCGCCTTCGGCACCGCTGATAATGGGGATTTCCAGTCTGTCTGCCCAAACCTTCAGTTGCCCGATAGCGGCGGCTCTGAAAGTATCACCAGCGACCAGCATGACTTCGTAATCGAGTTCCTGAAACCAATGTGCCAATTTGGCGATCGTGGTTGTTTTCCCTGAACCATTGACCCCAATGACTAGAATAACTTGCGGTCTTGGGAAGGCATCAATTTCGATCGGTTGAGCAACCGGCTTTAAAATTTTGGTAATTTCCTGCGCGACGACTTCGCGAACTTCCAATTCAGTCACGCCTTGCGGAAAGCGTTCACCCGCCAAACGTTCCCGAATACGCCCAGCCGTGCCGGGGCCTAAGTCACAGGCGATCAGGGTTTCTTCGATTTCATCTAGCGTTTCGTCATCCAAGGCCGCTTTTAACGCAATGGATGATAGATTTTCGGTTAACCGTTCAGATGTCCGCTTGAGACCAAAACCAATTTTTTTATACCAAGGTGTTTCTTCACTCATAATTTCTTCCCGATCAGGCCATCTTTATCTGTGCCGGTCACCATAATGTCGACAATGCCGCTTGTTTCGACCGCTTCGCTTAGGCGAATAGGCGCAAATTGGGGTGTATGTCCACGTCCGCCTTCACCTTCCAACAAGACGGATTGCCGACTACCTACCAATGTTTCCAGCCATGCCGTTTGTCGGCGATTAGCGGCTTCCCTTAATTTTTGGGCGCGTTCTTTAATCAAGGGCGTATGCACTTGGGGCATTTTAGCCGCAGGCGTGCCTTGGCGAGGGGAGTAAGGAAAAATATGCCCGAAAACGATATCACATTCATCTATCATCTGTAGGCTGTTGGCGGCCATTTCCTCGTCTTCGGTTGGAAAACCGGCGATAATATCGGCACCGATTGCGATTTCTGGACGGCGCTTTTTTAAACTGGCCACTAACTCAATCGCCTGTTCCCGACTATGCCGCCGTCGCATTCTTTTTAAAATGGTATTATCGCCCGCCTGTAAAGACAGATGAATATGCGGCATAATGCGTTCATCTTCGGTAATGAGTGCCATCAACAGGGGATCAATACCGTCAGGGTCAAGGGATGACAGCCGAAGTCTTTTTAAATTTTTGAGCTTTTTCAGGAGAAAGGCGACTAATTCACCGAGATTACTAGGGCTAGTCAAATCTTGACCATAAGAAGTCAGATCGACACCTGTCAGAACTAATTCCTGATGCCCTTCATTGATAAGTTTTCGGGCGCAATCAAGAATATCCTCAAAAGAAGCCGAGCGGTTACGACCCCGTCCTTGCGGAATAATACAAAAACTACAATGGTGATTACAGCCATTTTGAACTTCCAAAAAGGCACGGCTATGTTCACTAAAAGCGGCAATGAGGTGGGGCGTTGTTTCCTTTAGGCTGTTGATATCTGTAACCTTTATGCGTGCCTCATCATCCTTCCCAGAAAAGGCAAAAGATTCAGCCTGATGCTTTTCGACATTCCCGATAACCCGTGACACTTCGGGCATATCCGCAAAAATTTTCGGGTCAATCTGGGCAGCACAGCCTGTAACCACAATACGGGCATTCGGTCTTTCACGACTTGCTCGCCTAATAGCCTGACGGGTTTGTGCTACTGCGCGCGATGTCACGGCACAGCTATTGATAACGATCAAATCCTGACTACCGTCTTTATCTGTCAAAGATTGTTTAATGGCTTCGCTTTCGGCAATATTGAGACGACAGCCTAATGTAATGATATCCGGTGAACTCATGAAAAATGCGCCCAATCTGCTTCGCCTTTGAAAACATAGGTAGCGGGGCCTCGCATAATGATATGACCGTCGCTATTCTCGTCCAAAACAAGCCGGCCTCCGGGAAGGTCTATTTGGGTTTCACCGGAAACCAATCGCCGTCTTTTCGCGGCAACAAAGGTCGCACAAGCCCCCGTGCCACATGCGCGGGTTAGTCCGGCACCGCGCTCCCAGGTTCTCATCTTAAGATGGTTCTTGCCCGTAACCATGACGATATTGACGTTAATCCGTTCAGGAAAAAGCGGGTCATGTTCGATGATATTACCTAATCTTTCAAAATCGACCGCATCGACATCATCAACCACAAAAACCACATGAGGATTGCCCATATTGACAGCCGTTGGCTCTTTTAAATCTTCCCATGCCACAGGCAGCGAGAGCGTATCCATCGCATAGGCGAGGGGGATTTCCTGCCATGATAGGCGAGGTTTACCCATATCCACACAGGCACCTTCATCCGAAAGGCGCGCATCAAGCAAACCGGCGGCCGTGCTGATAATCACATCACGCCCCAAAAATACAGGGACGCAGCGCGTGGCATTTCCGCAGGCTTCAACCTCGGAACCATCTGCATTCCATATTTCCATAGAAACATCGGCCTGATTTTTGCCATTACCGATAATAATCAGCTGGTCACAACCGATGCCGGTATGACGATCGCTTAAAGCCTGCGCTAAGGCTGGATTCATTTTGATAGGATTGTTTCGGGCATCAAGAACAATAAAATCGT
>NZ_JAIWON010000121.1 GCF_020216885.1 Zymomonas sp.
CATTCTATCGGCATCACAGAAAAGGGTTGCGAAATCTTTACAAAAAGCGCAGCCGGATTAGATGCACCACCTTACTCGGTATAACATTGTTATTTTATAACAAAAATTCATGATAAGCTATCATACATCATTTGGGGATAGTGAATATAATGCAAAGTATTCGTTTCTTTTCCGATAACGCTGCCACGGTCGCAGCCCCCGTCATGGATGCTATTATTGCCGCCAATCAAAGCGACATGGCGTATGATTCCGATAAATGGAGTCAGAAACTTGACGCTATTTTCTCGGAATTATTCGGGACAGAAGTAACGGCTCATTGGGCGGTCACCGGAACGGCGGCCAATGCCCTGTCTTTATCCGCTATCTGTCCGCCTTTTGGGGGGGTCTTATGCAGTCAGGATGCCCATGTCCAAACGGATGAAGGCGGCGCCCCTGAATTTTACACGGGCGGTTCCAAATTGTTATTGGTTCCGGGCGAAGGCGCTAAAATGACGCCCGAAGCCTTAAAGACAAGAGCCGAAGCGATCGCTGACAGCGTCCATATGGTGCAACCTCATGCGGTGACCATTACCAATTCAACCGAATTAGGTCAGCTTTACACGCCAGAAGAAACAGCGGCTATTGGTGCGGTTGCCCGTGAAAAAGGCTTGCGTTTCCATCTGGATGGCGCCCGTTTTGCTAATGCGGTTGCTGCTCTCGGCTGCAATCCGGCTGATCTGACATGGAAAGCCGGTGTTGATTTGATGAGCTTCGGCTTTACCAAAAATGGTGCCATGGCAGCAGAAGCGATCGTTTTCTTCGATCGGGAGCTTGCCGCCCACAATAAACGCCGCCGGAAACGGGCAGGTCATTTGCTGTCCAAAGGTCGCTTTATTGCGGCTCAAATCGAAGCCATGTTGAAAAATGATTTGTGGCTTGATCTGGCGCGCTCTTCCAATGCTGTTGCCAAACGGATTGCGGAAGCCGTCGATCCTAAAAGACATGCCTATCCGGTCAAAGCCAATGAAGTCTTCCTGTTCATTTCGATGGAAGAACGGGCAGAATTACGGAAACAAGGCTTTGTTTTCTATGACTGGGGTCATGACAAAATCCGTTTGGTTGCCTCATGGGATCAGCCGGAACATGAAGTCGTTGCATTAGAAAAAGCCTTAAAGGCTTTATAAAAAGAAGGTCGGATAACCATCCGAAAGAGGGGATAGAATGAAGGAAGCAGAAAGGGATAGTCAGCCAGAATTAAGGCTGACATCCCCCAAGGTTTTTTTGCCTTTTTTGCTGGTAATTTTGATCTGGAGTACGACATGGATTGTCATTCGGGATCAAGTCCATTCTGTCCCCGCTAACTGGTCAGTCTGCTATCGTTTTATGATAGCGGGATTGATGATGCTGCTGTTCTGTCGGATAAAAGGGTATAAATTGACCCTCGACCGCAGTAACCAATTTTTCTGCATAACCGTTGGCTTGCTTTTGATTACCATTGACTATGGCTTTCTTTACGCGGCGGAACGACATATTACATCAGGGTTGGTGGCGGTTGTCTTTGCCCTTATCATTGTCCCCAACAGCTTTTTTGCGCGGGTTTTCTTAGGCAAAAAAAGCTCACCCTATTTTATTCTTGGTGCCGTCTTGGCCGGTATCGGCCTAGGGCTGCTTTTTCGTAGCCAGCTAGCCTATTTATCCGACCGGACAGAAATGAAACTGGGGCTGGCGATGTCACTTATCGCCGTTCTTAGTACGTCACTGGCTGAAATCCTGCTTTCGACACCGCGCGGGAAATCCAAACCGACCGCTGTTTTTTTGGCATGGTCAATGCTTTGGGGCGGTATCGGAAATGGATTTGTGGCGCTTTTTCTGGATGGCGCGCCTGTTATCGGCGGTAGTGCCTATATCGGTAGCCTTTTATATCTAAGCCTGTTTGGCTCGGTGCTGGCCTTTATCTTGTATTTCTACGTTTTACACAGCGTTGGACCTGATATGGCAGCCTATGCCCATGTGATGATACCGATCATCGCTATGATTATTTCTACCCTATATGAAAATTATATCTGGAGTCCTACCGCCATTGCGGGGAGTATTCTGGTTCTAACAGGGTTGTTTTTGGCGATGAAATCACAAAGTAAATCAACGCGATCTGCCATCGTCAAAATGAGGATTGATTAAAGCCGTCTCTTCAAGAAATGGCTCTTTCAATAGCTTATTTTCAGTATCACAAAGCTCTCAATCAAGCTCAGGAGATAAATATGTCAGAGAATCACTCTGATACGCCCGTGGTCATTCACCGTCATGCCTACAGACCTCCTGATTGGCTGGTGCCGACCATCGCGCTTGATTTTGCATTGGATCCTAAAAAAACACGGGTCAAGGCACGTCTTCAGGTAAAACGTAACGGCGACCATAATCGCCCTTTAAAATTGGATGGTAATAACCAAAAACTTCTTGCTTTTTCAGTAGATGGTCAGGATGCCCAATCACAGGTAAAACAAGAAAAAGACGGTCTGGTTATCGCGCTTGAGGGTGAAGCCCATATTATCGAGACCGAGGTTGAAATCTCTCCTGAAAGCAATTCCCAACTTATGGGACTCTATGCTTCTTCGGGACTTCTTTGCACGCAATGCGAAGCTGAAGGCTTCCGACGGATTACCTATTTCCCTGATCGTCCTGATATTCTGAGCCGCTATACCGTCAGACTGGAAGCGGATGAAACGGCCTTTCCGGTCTTGCTCTCTAACGGCAATCTGACATTGGAAGGCAAGGGTGAAAATGGCCGCCATTTTGCGCTTTGGAATGATCCTTTCCCAAAACCCTGTTATCTCTTTGCCTTGGTAGCGGGTAATCTGGCTGCTTATCGCGACGAATTTACCACCCAGTCAGGCCGCAAAGTTGCGCTCGCTATCTGGGTTAGACCGGATGACATCAACAAGACTCATCACGCCATGAATGCCTTAAAAATGGCAATGGCATGGGATGAAAAGGTCTATGGCCGTGAATATGATCTCGATCAGTTCAATATTGTGGCGGTTGATGATTTCAATTTCGGTGCCATGGAAAATAAAAGCCTGAATATCTTTAATTCACGCTATATTCTTGCTGACCCTGACACGGCGACCGATGCCGATTATGATGCGATCGCAGGGGTCGTTGCCCATGAATATTTCCATAACTGGTCAGGCAACCGCGTCACCTGTCGCGATTGGTTTCAGCTTTCTTTAAAAGAAGGCTTTACCGTTTTCCGCGACCAAAGTTTTTCGGCTGATCTCGGCTCTCCTGCGGTCAAACGTATCGAAGATGTCCGCAGCCTGCGGGCTGCCCAATTCCCCGAAGATGCGGGGCCCTTAGCCCATCCGATCCAGCCCGATAGCTATATCGAAATCTCGAATTTCTATACAGCCACCGTCTATAATAAAGGGGCAGAAATCATCCGAATGATGCACCAGCTACTCGGTGCTGAAAAATTCAGGAAGGGAACTGACCTTTATTTTGAACGCCATGATGGTGAAGCGGCTACCTGCGAAAATTTTGTAGCGGCGATGGAAGATGCCAGCGGGGTCAATCTGACGGATTTTCGTAACTGGTATCATCAGGCAGGTACGCCCCAATTAAAGGCCAACTTAACTTGGAATGCTGCAACAAAAACAGCGACGCTTACTTTGTCGCAACAGACAGCCGCTACGCCATCACAGCCTGAAAAACAGCCGGTTGTTTTACCTGTTGCGATCGCTTTAATCGGCAAACAAACGGGTAAAAATCTGATTGGCGAACAGTTGCTTACGCTGACCAAAAACAGCGAAAGCTACTGCTTTGAGAATCTGGCGGAAGAACCCCTTCTTTCAATTAACCGCCATTTCTCGGCACCTGTTACGGTTGAAAACCCAGTCAGCCCCCAAGACCTCGCTTTCTTGTCAGCCAATGATGATGATCCTTTTGCCCGTTACGAAGCGATGCAAGAGCTGATGCTTGATTTCATGGTTGCTCGCGTGCAGGGGGAACCGGTCGATCCAAAAACGGTTATCAATGCAGTTGAAAAAACGCTGACTAACACGGATTTGGATAACGCCTTTATTGCCGAAGCCGTCATTCTGCCTTCTGAAAATAGGGTCGGCGAAAAACTCGATATCGTTGATCCAAAACGGATTGCCGAAATTCGCGATGATCTCCGAAAAACACTAGGGCAGGCGCTCGAAAAATTGTGGCGGCAAGCCTATCAAGACTGTGAACGGCCAAGCTATCAATATACCCCCGAAGCCGTTGGGGCGCGCCGTTTAAAAAATGTCGCACTCAGCTATTTGGCGGCTGGAGAACTGGCTGACGCACCCAAGATGGCATGGCAGCAATTTGAAAAAGCCGACAATATGACCGATCGGCGTGGTGCCTTGGATGTGCTCGTTAACGGCTTTTCGCCAGAAAGAGAAAAGGCGCTCACCGCTTTTTACGAACGCTATAAAGGTAATGCGCTGGTTATTGATAAATGGTTTGCAGTTCAGGCTTTTTCAACCCGTCCAGATGTTATAGAAAATGTGAAGAAACTGGCGAAACATCCTGATTTTACACTGAAAAATCCGAATCGCGCTCGCGCTTTAATTGGCAGCTTTGCCCATAATGCCCGCGCTTTCCATAATTTGTCAGGGGAGGGGTATCGCTTTGTCACGGATATGGTTATCGCGCTCGACAAGATCAATTCACAGACGGCGGCTAGAATGATTGCACCCTTTGGTCGTTGGCAACGCTATGATTTTGATCGGGCAGAAATGATGCAAAATGCCTTGAAGCGCATTTTATCCACGCCTGATTTGTCCCGTGACGTGTTCGAGCAAGCCTCAAAAAGCCTGCTTCCGAACAAAGCCTAAAACTAAAACGATCTATCAATAAAATACCTTATCGACAAAAAAGGCTGCCTTTTTATGGCAGCCTTTTTTATTTCAAAGTCGATTTTGTTATTTCAGATATGATCGACTTACCGCATAATAATCCCTTAAAATTCTTCATAGCGGGCAGGGTCTTGGTCGGCCAAGCGTCCATTAGGCTGAGCCAATGTCGCGATAACTTCTATATCCTGCGGCGACAGCTCAAAATCAAACAAGGATAAATTTTCAATCTGACGCTCTTTGCTCGAGGCTTTAGGAATCGGTATGGCTCCAAGCTGGACATGCCAACGCAAAATAACCTGCGGGATAGACTTACCCAATCGATCCGCAATTTTTTTAATCGTGTCGTCCTGTAGCAACTTGCTGGCACGTCCCAAAGGACTCCATGATTCGGTTACGATACCATGGGCTTTATCCCATGCGCGTTGTTCTTCCTGCGGGAAATAGGGATGTAGTTCGACCTGATTGACGGCTGGAGTCACGCCGGTTTCTTTAATCAGTCTTTCCAGATGTTCCGGTAAAAAGTTACAAACACCGATTGATCGGATCAATCCCCGTTTTTGGGCTTCAATCAAGGCCTGCCACGCCTCAACATAGAGATTTTTGCTCGGATTAGGCCAATGAATTAGATAGAGATCGTAATAATCAAGCTGCGCTCGATAAAGTGACTCCTCTACCGTTGCAATGGCCTCTTCAAAATGATGATGCCGCCCCGGCAATTTGGACACAATCCGCAATTTATCACGGACAATACCGGCTTCTCGGACAGCTTCGCCTACGGCACCTTCATTTTCATAATTAAAAGCGGAATCGAGCAAGCGGTATCCGAATTTAATCGCACTGACGATATCGTCAACACCGGTCACACCGTTTAATTTATAGGTGCCAAAACCTACGGCAGGCAAATCATTGCCGTCATTCAGACGGATAGAGGGTATCGAAATAGGGGACATCATACTTCTCCATATAGAGGATGATTCCCCCATCCTGACCCTATTGATAAAGGCTGTAAAACCCCGATTTTCAAAGAAAACGCTGTCATACGACCATCAGAGTGATTTCCACGGTCAATGCTTTTAAAAGAACGAAAAGTTAAATGAGCGATAAAGAAAGGACGGCTAGGGCAAAGGGCATATTGGGCGCAATTTACCCATGCGCCCAATAAATAAAGATATTAAATAGCGTTTATCACGCCACTATTATCTGCCCATAGAATCTAACAACCGCCATTCAAAGTCCGAATAGACTGTATGAAATTACGGCCACCACGCATAGTCGTTGTGACAGCCGCTCTGCTATTGCAGATGCGCGATCTCGTGGCATAACGATAATGCACAATAAAGTTGTTGGTATTTTCCTGCGCAATATCCAGCAATTGTATCCGATTGGTCAGACTACCATAAAATTTGCTCAGATTCGGCGCGGAGAAGGCAGGTGTCGATCGTTTTTCAGGCACAACCATAGCCGAAGCAATTTCTCCTTGCCCGTCTCCTAATGCGGTATAAAATGCCCGTATCGTTGTTGCCGCCGTGCCATATTCATCCGTAAAATCCATTGGTTTTGCTTGAGAATGCGCAGGGCGAATAGCCGTTACCGTGGCCACCAATGGCTCGTGATGATGTCCGGTTTCGGCGGCCATCGGTTCAGTCAGCTGTACAGTCACATTCTGATGAAGCAGAGAATGAAGCTGCTTTGATGTTGTTTGGGATCCAACCAATTGAACTGACTGAAAATGATTCTTGGGGTCAGCAAATTCGTCGCCAGAAAGGCAAATCGGATTACGAAGTTTTAAAATATAGCTTGGTTCTGGTGTATCACCCGTTTGGATGTCTTCGTAATTGGGCGGGCCCGGAAAAACAACATATTCGACTATGCCTGTTAATTCCGAAGGTTCCCCCTTCTCTAAATTATAACATTGGCCAGCCCAAGCAACGCTTTGCCAAAAACAACCTAGGACAGATATCAATATAATGAAAAAATATTTTAACATTGTAAAAATGCCTTTAAATTATCTAAAATATATTTCCATCTCCATGAATGTCTATAAAAATCTAAAAACACTATTTTTTTATTAGGTATTTATCGATAGTATATATATAAAAATATCTGTAATACACCTTAATTCAGATGAATTAAGAGATAAGTTATTCATAATTTAATTATGTTCCATCGATTTAATCTCGATAGAATTAAGATATAGAAAATTCTAAAATAGGCACTGCCATTGAAGGCATGGTTCCATTTATCCACTTCCTATCAAAAAGCAGAAATATCTTCTTAGAAGATCAACAAAGAAACCTATTTTTAAAGCATGCAGATATCCTAACATAGGGGAAATAGGAGAATAAACATCACACTATCCCCAAATAATAGAATAGGTAATATTTCAAGCCCCGATATATTCAGGAGATTCTAAGCCCTTAAAGTCAAAACAAGACTTACATAGACTCAATGTATAAATTTTAAGGAAAAAGCAAAACGACAAGGACTATCGTTGAAATGGCTCCCCGAGTAGGATTCGAACCTACGACCTGCCGATTAACAGTCGGACGCTCTACCGCTGAGCTATCAGGGAACACTATGTCAGTCACCGCGTTGGGTGTGAAGCGCGTATAACAATCAGCTATGTGTTCTGCAAGCGTTTTTTTTCAAAAAAAACACAAAAAAATGAAAGCTATAGATAAAACCTGCTGTCGACCTATAAATAGGCCTGCGGGTAAAACTGGGAAGGTGCATAATGCGGCTTGATGACTACCGAAGCAGCGATAATGTCGAAGACGAACGCGGTGAAGATTTTAGCGGCGATAATAACGGCGGTGGCGGCGGGTTTAACCTGATCAGCGGCTTACTTGGTTTTGTCGTTGGCCGTTTTGGTATCGGCGGCGTGATCGTTTTGGTTATCATTTGTTTTATTTTCAAAATAAACCCGCTGGGCTTTATCGGTGGTGGCAACTCGACACAATCCGCGATAGCCCCTCATCAGGCGCATTCTGTTCGTTCGGCACAACAAGCCTGCCAACTTAACGCCGCAAGCCTTTTCTCCTGTCGTGTCTTAGCCAGTACGGAAGACACATGGGGCAAAATTTTTGCTGATGCCGGTAAAAAATATAAACCGACGACATTAGTCTTTTATAGCCAAAGAGGCCGCTCCGGCTGCGGTGCCGCAGAATCGGCGATGGGGCCTTTCTATTGCCCAGCAGATCAGCGCGTATATCTCGATACAGATTTCTATAATGAATTGGTCAACCGCTTTCATGCCAGCGGTGACTTTGCCCAAGCCTATGTTATCGCGCATGAGGTCGGGCATCATGTTCAGGATTTAATGGGCTTATCTGACCAAATCCGTGAACAACAGGCGAATGTCGGTAAAGCCGCCGCTAATGCCCTACAGGTGAGAATGGAATTACAGGCCGACTGCTATGCCGGAGTCTGGGCAGCCCATAACCGCGACCGGATAGAAACCGGCGATGTCGAAGAAGGAATGCGGGCAGCACAGGCGATTGGCGACGATACTTTAGAGAAAGCCGCAGGGATGCGTCCCGTTCCCGAAAGTTTCACGCATGGCACATCTGCCGAACGAATGCGCTGGCTCAAACGCGGGATTGATAGCGGCGATCCCGCCGTCTGCGATACCTTCCACCATGATATTGATAGTTAAATTCTGTTGAGAATAAATGTTGTTGATATTTCGGCAAGGACGAAAAATACAGATTTCATCGACATAGGATATTAAATTTTTTATCATAAAAACATAAAGTTACACGTCTTATTTAATAAAAATTATCATCAAAAACGCTCTTGGGATACAGTGATAGCCTTTTTCAAAACGGTCTATCCTGTATCCTTTTTCTTGCCATGACGCTTGATATCCTGTTCTCGACGCATAGCTTGAAAAGGCCAATAACGGAAAAATCTGACGACCGCTTATGGTCGCAGCTATTTTCTCGCTTTTATGGCTCACAAAATATTCCTCCAATATGGGATGCTAGCGGATCAAGCGCCTCTGCTCGGCATATAAAAATAGAACGAGCATCTGATGAAAAAACTTTTCCATGGCACCTTCCGGTCACTGAACAGCTTCAATTATCGCCTTTGGATAAGTGGAATCTTCGTATCCAATATCGGGACATGGATGCAACGCATTGCACAAGACTGGCTGGTTCTGGTGCATTTAACTCACCACAATGCAACCGCTGTCGGGATTATTACGGCGCTACAATTCGCACCTGTTTTTTTACTTTTGCCTTTTTCGGGTTATGCCGCCGATCATTTTGACCGCAGAAAATTTCTGATTTTCACACAAATGGCTATGGGATTAACCGCTTTGGGGTTGGGTATCCTGACGTTAAGCGGCTTGGTGCGCCTATGGCATGTCTATTTATTCGGCCTCATTTTGGGCGCCATCACGGCGATAGATGCCCCTGCGCGTCAAACTTTTGTTTCAGAGTTGGTCAAGGAAGAAGATATTCCCAACGCGGTTGCTTTAAATTCCACCTCTTTCAATAGCGCACGCCTAATCGGGCCCGCGATTTCCGGCTTTCTGATTGCGGCATTTGGAAGCGGCGGCGTATTCCTGCTCAATGCAGCCTCTTTTGGAGCCGTTATTTTAGCGCTTTCCTTTTTGCGGCTTGATGAATTGTATAAAAGGGACAAGTCAACAGACCAAAAACATGGCCTATCGGATGGCTTTCGTTATGTCCGCCATCGACCGGATATCAAAACTATTCTGGCAATGCTTTTTCTGATTTGTACTTTCGGGCTTAACTTTCCGATCTTTATTTCAACAATGGCCGTCACAGTTTTTCATGGTGAAGCGCGCCTTTATGGCTTGTTGATGTCTTCTATGGCTATCGGCTCGGTGACAGGCACCTTGTTTGTTGCCGGTCAGGCCAATCCGCATATTCGTCTGTTATTTCTCAGCACAGTCTTATTTGGCATAAGCTGCCTTTTAGGGGCTTTGATGCCGGATGCGCTGACTTTTGGGCTAGTTTTGGTTCTTATCGGTTTATCGGCACAAATTTTTACAACTGCCTCCAATAGTCTGGTGCAATTATCAACCGATTCCAAGGTAAGGGGGCGGGTGGTTGCTATCCTTCTTGCGGTTTCGGTTGGCGGCACCCCTCTCGGTAGTTTATTGATTGGCAGAGTGGCCGATATTTGGGGCGCACGTTATGCCTTAGGCATAGGGGCAATTTCTGGCTTCACAGCGGCCTTGATTGGCTTATGCTATCTCGTCAAATATCATCGATTGCATTTATATTTTAAAAAAGGCGATATCGCTTTTAGAATGAAGGCTGTTGGCCGTAAAATAAAACACCCGTTCCACCGCAGGTGAATTTCAAGAAAGTTTGAGATTTAAAACCATGTCCTTAATAGCTTTTATCGCGGCAGCCTCTCTTCTGACCATAACACCGGGTCTTGATACCGCTATGGTCTTGCGCGTCGCTACAAGCAGCGGAACACGTCCGGCCTTTATGGCGGGTATAGGTGTGGCTCTTGGATGTCTGCTCTGGGGCATCGCGGCTTCACTGGGTTTAGGTGCTGTTTTACGAGCCTCTGAATTGACCTATAACCTCATCAAGTGGAGTGGGGCGGCTTATTTATGTTGGCTGGGCATAAATCTGCTTATTCACCCTCGAAAAAATTTGATGAATAACCTGAATCCATCGATGGCATCGGCCGTAAAGGCCTTAAGGCAAGGCTTCCTCACCAATATCCTTAACCCCAAAGTCGGGATATTCTACGTTACTTTCTTGCCGCAATTCATGCCATCATCTGACCATTTAATTCAGTATGCGTTTTTACTGACCTTCATTCACGCCATGATTACGATTTTTTGGTTCGCCATTTTGGCCTCGGCAACAGCACCGCTTCTCCGATTTTTAAAAAGACGGCAATTCCTGTCCGTGATTGATCGCTTAACCGGCTGCGTTTTTGTGGCTTTCGGTTTGAAAATCGCTCTTTCCAAGGCCAATTAGCGTTCAAATTTTTGCCCCCGTCACAACCATGACGATGTCAGAATCCTCTTTGGCTTCAATGAATATCGTTTCGACTTCAGCCAATCCGGCCGCATCGCCTTCTTGAAGGGTGCAATTTTCAATTTCGATCATCCCCTTGGAGACAACCAGATAGCCATATCGTTGTTCTTCCAGAGGATAGTCGATGACATCACCCTTATTTAAAGTCGCCCCTAAAACGGCCGCATCCGCATGAATAGGTAGCGCGTCTTCATCCTCAGGATATCCCGAAGCCAAAACCACAAAACGACCGGCGCGATCTTTTTTCGGGAAAGATCGGCTTCCCCATGATGGCTTATCGCCTGACTGATGGGGCATAATCCAAATCTGGAACAAGCGAGTATCAGAGGCCTCTCGGTTATATTCGCTATGAACAATGCCGGTTCCGGCCGACATAACTTGGACATCACCGGCTTCTATCCGCCCCTTATTCCCAAGGCTGTCCTCATGGGTTAACGCGCCTTCGCGAATATAGGTAACGATTTCCATATCTTTATGAGGATGCATGCCAAAGCCGGTATCAGGCGCAATGCGGTCATCATTCCAAACTCTAACCGCGCCCCAGTTCATCCGGTCGGGATCAAAATATCGGGCAAAGGAAAAATGATGTCTAGCTTGCAACCATCCATGGTCAGCAAAGCCCAGATTTTTATAAGAACGCCTTACAATCATGCCACTGATCCTTTCCTGTCGTCTCAAGATCAATGACTAGAAGATGTATTTTAGATAATATATAGAAATAATATAAATACATTATTTCTATATTTTTACTAAATTAAAGCGATTTTGAGCGAGATGCCAAAATGAAATTACCCGATTTTGAAGCATGGGCGATTTTTGCCAAGGTAGCTGAATTAGGCTCTTTTGCGCGGGCAGCCGAAGCGATCCAGCTTTCCAAACCCACCGTTTCAAAGGCGGTAAGTCGCCTTGAGCAATCTTTGGGCAGCGCGTTATTCAATCGCAATTCTCGTCATATTTCTTTGACCGATCTCGGGCGGTCACTTTTGGGACATGCCAATAAAATTATTGCCGAAGCCGAAATGGCTGAAACCGAAGCCCGTGGCGGTATCCAACGCCCTTCGGGGCTTATCAAAATAGCGGCACCGACGACTTTTGGCCTATGGCATTTATCACCGGTTCTGCCGGATTTTTTAGCGCAATATCCAGAAATAGATATCTCGATTGATTTCAGCGATGCTCTCGTTGATCTTGTAGGGGAGGGCTATGACATCGCCCTTAGAATAGCCTCTCTTGCGGATTCGGCCTTACGGGCGCGGCGGCTTTGTCCGGTGCGCCTTTTATGGGTGGCAACCAGCGATTATCTCGACCGCATGGGTCGGCCACAACATCCCAAAGCATTCGAGAAGCAAAAAAGTTTTGTCTATACTAACAGTCGGGCATCAGGCATGATTCGGCTGCGCCATGAAAAGAGCGGCAAGGAATATGTTCTCTCGCAATCTTCCCGTTTCAGAGCCAATAATGCCGAAGCCTTTCTGCCTGCCTTAGAAGCCGGATTGGGCTTTGGAATATTTCCTGATTTTATGGTCTGGGAAGGCCTAAAATCCGGCAAATTGGAACAGATATTGCCAGAATGGGATGCCGGTTCAATTGCGCTTTATCTCGTTACTTCTGCCAATCCATTAAGGCCGATGCGCGTGAATGTATTACTTGATTATCTGACCAAAGCGTTTAAAAATCCACCTTGGACAAAATAAATTACTCCACGATCTCAGAAGTTTTCTGCATTGTCTTCGAATGCCTTGTCCCGCTTTATGCGGCAAAGGCATTTAGAAATTAAACCCTACGAAAACCACAATGCCTCCGAAGCCCGTTTCGGAGGCATTATGTTTCACTTCTATTGAGCTGTCAGCTTTTTG
>NZ_JAIWON010000122.1 GCF_020216885.1 Zymomonas sp.
AGCGCCGGACTGATTATTTCAGAAGCGACTGGCATTAGTCAGGAAGGCTTGGGCTGGCCGTATGCTCCCGGAATCTGGAGTGATGCCCAAGTAGAAGCCTGGCTGCCGATTACGCAGGCGGTACATGATGCCGGCGGTCTTATCTTTGCCCAGCTTTGGCATATGGGACGTATGGTGCCGTCTAATGTCAGTGGGATGCAGCCTGTTGCGCCTTCTGCCAGTCAGGCACCCGGATTGGGGCATAGCTATGATGGTAAAAAACCTTATGATGTTGCCCGTGCTTTGCGATTGGATGAAATACCGCGTCTTTTGGATGATTATGAAAAGGCTGCCCATCATGCCTTGAAGGCCGGTTTTGATGGTGTGCAAGTGCATGCTGCCAATGGTTACCTGATCGATGAATTTATACGGGATAGCACCAACCATCGTCATGATGAATATGGGGGCGCAGTTGAAAACCGTATCCGTTTGCTGAAAGAAGTCACCGAACGGGTTATTGCAACCGTTGGGAAAGAACGGACGGCCGTTAGATTATCACCGAATGGTGAAATACAGGGGACGGTTGATAGTCACCCCGAACAGGTTTTTATACCGGCGGCCAAAATGTTGTCTGATTTAGATATTGCCTTTTTAGGAATGCGGGAAGGGGCTGTGGATGGCACCTTTGGCAAAACAGATCAGCCCAAATTATCGCCCGAAATCCGAAAAGTTTTCAAACCGCCTTTGGTTCTTAATCAGGATTATACTTTTGAAACCGCGCAGGCTGCCCTTGATTCTGGTGTCGCCGATGCCATCAGTTTTGGAAGGCCTTTTATCGCTAATCCTGATTTACCACGTCGTTTCTTTGAAAAAGCACCCCTTACCAAAGATGTGATTGAGACTTGGTATAGCCGAACTGCCAAGGGGTATACGGATTATCCTTTGCTTGGGGATTGATCAAAAAGAAGATATTATGGCCTGTCTATGCCATTCATAGACAGGCCTATGGGTAGGCAGATTTTACCTTATTTTCCGATTTGATGGGGATATGTTTCAATCAATAGCCTGTTTTTTTTGCGATTATCGCTTAAGGTCAGAGCCTCGCTTTTAACAATAATGGTTCACGATCGCTGATATATGTCATTATCGCTGCTTCTTCCTGATCAAGCTGAAAAGCTCTTGCTGCATTCCTGTTGCGCCCCTTGTTCTGGCGGTATCATGGAAAGACTTTTTGAAGCGGGTATTGAATATACCGTTTTCTTTTATAATCCGAATATTCATCCCGAACCCGAATATTTGTTGCGGAAAGAAGAGAATATTCGCTTTGCCAACAAATTGGGCGTGCCTTTTGTCGATGGTGATTACAATAGCGACTATTGGTTTCAGCGCACCAAAGGTCTGGAGCATGAGCCTGAAAGAGGAGCGCGTTGCAGTTTATGTTTTGATATCCGGTTAGAACAGACCGCTCTTTATGCCCATGAGCATGGTTTCCCTTTGATGAGTAGTTCTTTGGGTATTTCCCGCTGGAAAAATTTTGAACAAGTGGTGGCGTGTGGCGAGAAGGCAGCCGCAGGCTATGAAGGCTTGCGCTATTGGGATTTTAATTGGCGCAAAAAAGGCGGTACCAACCGGATGATGGACGTCAATAATCGCGAGCATTTTTATCAGCAAGAATATTGTGGTTGCGCTCATTCATTGCGGGATGCCAATGCGCACCGTCATTCCCAAGGCCGTCCATCCATCAAAATGCGGAAATATTACGGTGAAGAATAAAGCCTTTTGACGTTATGAGGTGAATTCGGGATATGATGTGAAGGCAGTCCGGTAATGCAGAAAGCGCCTATTTTGTTAGCGACCCGCTTATCGCCGAAGGTTGAGGCGCAATGGCAAAAAAATTTGCAAGCGATGATGCCTGAAGAAAATATCCTTACCTTGAATCAAATTCAGGTTAGGCGTGGCATTGAAATGGCTTTGGTCGCCAATCCGCCTTCCGGTGTTTTAGGTGATTTTCCTGACCTGAAATGGATTCAAAGCCTGTGGGCGGGCGTCGAAAATCTGTTGACGGATAAGACTTTGCCGGAGATTCCCATTTGTCGTTTGATCGATCCCGATTTGGCGCAGGCTATGGCGGAAACGGTCACTGCCGCCGTCATGGCTTTTCATCGTGATTTTGATCTTTATAAATCCCAGCAACAACAAAAATCATGGCTACAGCATCCGCCTGTTTTCGCCCGTAATCGTCATGTGACGATTTTAGGATTGGGTGAAATGGGACGTGCATCGGCGGCGATGTTGGCGGCTTTGGGATTTTCGATTCATGGCTGGAGCCGCTCGCCCCAAAATTTACAGGATGTTACCTGCTATCATGGAGAAGATGGATTACGGCAATCTGTCGATCAGGCCAATATTCTGGTGAATTTATTACCTTTGACAGAGCAGACATATGCTATTTTGAATAGAGATATTTTTCAGCATCTTGCCCCCGATGCCTGTTTAATCAATTTTGGAAGAGGGGCGCATCTGGTTGAAGATGACCTTCTGGATTATTTGGAACAAGGTAAAATAAGGCATGCTTTTTTAGATGTTTTTGCAAAGGAGCCTTTGCCGATAGAGCATCTTTTCTGGTCCCATCCAAAGATTACCGTTTTTCCGCATATTGCTGCCATGACTAATCCGGTTTCAGCTTCCAAGGTTATTGCCCAAAATATCTATCGTTATCGCCAAACAGGCGTGATCCCCGTCAGTTGTAATCGGGTTTTAGGTTATTAGTTCAGGGAAAAATAGCCGTCTATCAAGGCAGATGTTAGAGAGTTTTAGCATAGAGGCTGTTAAAAAAATGCCCGAATATTAGGTTATATTCGGGCATGTCTGGAAAAGAGATTTCGTCTCTGTCAGGCTTTGCTTTTTTGGGTGTGGTAATGAGAAAGAAAGGTCATAAAAGGCACCGACAATAGAACCGCAATCAACCGGACAGTTTGCATCGCCATAATAAAGGCCATATCTATTTTGTCGGGAGATGAGGCCGCGATGATCGCAATGGAATCCGAGCCGCCGGGACTGGTCGCAAGATAAGCCGTTAACGGGTCGATATGGGTAAAATGCGCCAATAAAGCGCCCATACACCCACAAAGCAGGATGAGAACGATAATAGCGGCAAACACCTGAAAAAAAGAATGGGCAACATAACTGACAACCGCCCGCGAGAAGCGCAAACCGATATTCCAGCCTAGCATGGTATAGCTGAAAGCGAGCAGTAAAGGGGGGAGCGTTAAATGAATATAGCCAAGATATTGCAGAATTAGCCCTGTAAATAACGGCAATAGCAACCGGCCATTCGGGATATGCAATAATCGGGATATTGGAATAGCCACAATAATAAGGGCAAGTGTCTTAGCAAAATTCGCCCAATCGATTGGAGGAAACCATACAATAGAGGGCAATTGATAGCCGCTATTACTGGAAGCCATCCATATTTGGGAAATGAAGGAGGCAATGACTGCAACACAGATAACCCGAAAATACTGCATGAAAGCAACAAGGCGAATGTCGGCATCATAGGATTCCGACATAAGTGTCATGACAGTTGCCGCGCCCGGAGCTGCCCCCCATAAAGCCGTCGTACCGGGGAAGAGTTTTAAGCGGGTCAACAACCACCCGATCAGATTGCTGATAATAATAACCGAGAAAACGCCTCCCAAGAAAATAGGCCAGTCTTTGATGATCTCTCCCAATATTTTAAAGGAGAGATTATGGGCGACCATGCAGCCGATAACGCCTTGGGCAAAAGAAAAGGGTTTTTGAGATAAATGAACATGGCCGTTCATGACCGAAAAAAGGATAGCTGCCGACATGGGCCCCAATAACAAAGCCGCGGGCATATGAAGGCTATTCCAAAGTAAGGTGAAAAAAACTGACACCAGAATCAGCCCTGTCCATTGCCATAACACCGGCCAGTTTTTTAATGTCCAGCGGGAGGGCGGGCATAGAAATTTCACCATTCAAATCTCAATATACTAGTCATCATCTGCGACCGAAAAATATTAAGAGCCGCATGGAAAACATCACCATTCTAATTTTATGATGATAACCGGATATCAGGCCATCCAGTGGTAATAAAGGCCTATTAGATATCCGAATCGGGAAATAGTTTAAAGAAAGATCTGTATAGTATTTTATAATTATAAAATATAATAAGCTTTCTTGTTTATAATCAAACAAGAAAAACAAAGTTTATTTTTTGAAAAGGGAAATAAGCGTCAAATAGACAGTATCTTGAATGATGATACGGCTTCTATTGTGACAAATAACCTTCAAAAAGGAGGTATTTATTTTAAATTTTAAGGGGAAAATAAATGGTGCGCCCGGAACGATTCGAACGTCCGACCCTCAGATTCGTAGTCTGATGCTCTATCCAGCTGAGCTACGGGCGCATACCAATTTTAGAGGCAATTCAAAAACTTAAGGTCTTTGTCTTTGCCTGTGGCGAAGACTTAGAGAAACTCGTTTCTTTATGCAAGCGTTATTTTTAAGATTTGTCGTTTTTTTTGAAAAAAGAGACCGGCCTTTTCGAAATAGGGCATTATTTTTCTTATTGAGAGGGCGTTGCCTTACTGAAAAAGCTATAAAGTCAGGAAAAAATAGAAAAAAGCGTGACTATCTTAAAAGAGAGATAGCCATGCTTTCTTGTGAAAAAACGCGCCTGAAAAAATCCATAGAAGCAGATTTTTCAGTGAAAAAAGGTGAAAAGTTTAATTCTGAAGTGTTTCACCCAATTCTGTGACCTTTTCTTTTTCGGCCTTGTCCATGTCCTGTAGTCTATCCGAAATTTCGTTTAGTCTTTGTCCGCTGATCGGCGGGGTATGTTGCAGCAGAGAAGTGCGCTTCTCTTCTAATTGCATTATAGCATTCAGCAATGGATCTCTTCCCGTGGAAGCCAAGCTGGTGAGATTCTGTTGCGCTGTAATCCAGCTTTCATTTTGTGATTTAGCAGAAAGACATTGATTATCAGCCGCCTTGCAAGAAAAATGAAGTTTGGCGATTTGAGCCGAAAGTTGGTTGGCCTGTTTCTCGAAAATTTGATGTCCTTTTTCAGCATTTTCCAGAATTTTTTCGAGCTGACCATTAAATTCGGGATCATCTGGTAGATTAACCGTTTGGGGTTGCGCTTCTTCGTTGATATGTATCCGTGTGACCTGTTGTTCCAGTGGTCGCGCCGCCAAAGACGGAAAACGGTTATCGGCTTTGCAGCCCGAAAGGCCAAAGCCAAGGCAGCCCAAGCCGACACCCAACAGGCCATAAAATGGCCTGTAAGGGAGGCGAGATGGGTCAAATTTTTTGGGAAAAGAAAAATTAGCCATTCAAAAGCTTTGCCGCATGAACCGCATGATAGGTTAAAACACCTGCGGCTCCGGCACGTTTGAAGCAGGTAAGGGTTTCGAGAACGGCCTTATCTTTGTCGAGCATACCGGCCGCAAAGGCGGCTTCTAGCATCGCATATTCACCAGAGACCTGATAGGCGAAAACCGGCAATTTAAAGCTTTCTTTTACGCGATATAACACATCGAGATAGGGCAGACCTGGTTTGACCATGACGCTGTCTGCGCCTTCTGCAATATCCATAGCGACTTCGCGCAAGGCTTCGTCACTATTAGCCGGATCCATTTGGTAGGTTTTCTTGTCAGCTTTGAAAATACCCGCTGAACCAACCGCATCACGGAAGGGATTATAAAAAACGCTCGCATATTTAGCCGCATAGGACATGATCTGGACATTGCGATGACCTTCGCTTTCCAGCATGTCGCGGATAGCGGCAACCCGTCCGTCCATCATATCGGAAGGGGCAATAATGTCGGCACCGGCTTCGGCCTGAACGCGTGCCTGTTTAATCAGTAATTCTTTGGTTTCGTCATTCAGAACATAGCCCTGCGCATCAATAACGCCGTCATGGCCATGGCTGGTATAAGGATCCAAGGCGACATCCGTTAACAAGCCGATATCGGGAACCGCATCTTTGATTGCGCGAATAGCCTGACACATCAAATTATCAGCATTCCATGCTTCCCGACCATCTTCGCTGCGTTTGGCGATATCGGTATTCGGGAATAAGGCCAGACAGGGGATGCCTAGGCTGTGGGCTAATTTGGCTTGTTCGACAATCAGATCAACAGACCAGCGGAAAACGCCGGGCATGGATTGAACGGCCTCTTTTACGCCTTTCCCACCCGTCACAAATAACGGCCAGATAAAATCGGCAGGGGTCAAAACATTTTCGGAATGCATGCTCCGGCTCCAAGCGGAAGCACGGAGGCGACGCAGGCGCGTTGCCGGATATTGTGTAGCGACTAAAGACATAGCTAATTTATTAAAACAGCTCTGTTGTAATGACCAGTCAGAATCCTATGGAATCGAAGATATCTACAAAAAACCCCTACCGTTCTGAACAAAAGGGCAGGGGTCTTTTGAGAGGTATTCTAGGTGTTTATTACATCAAGCGTTCAAGCGCAGCTTTCAGCTTGGTGATTTCACCTGTGAAGTTATTCAGTCTTTCCCTGTTTTCTGCAACAACTTCGGCTTTTGCCCGTGCCACAAAATTGGGATTGCCAAGACGCTTTTCTGTTGCCGTCTTTTCCTTTTCGACGGCCTCAATCGCTTTTTTGAGTCGTCCCCGTTCGGCATCAAGATCAATGACCCCTTCCAAGGGAAGAACAAAAGTCGCCTCATCGACAACAATCTGTGCCGCCGCGCCTTTGGGGGCGGCTTCCTCATGGATAGACTCGATACGTGCCAGTCGTTTGATGAAAGGATCAAAGCGTTCCAGATTATGCGCTGTCTTTTCAGGGATACCGTGGCTATGCAGCGGCACCTTTAAAGCAGGCGGCACATTCAATTCTGAACGGGTTGCCCGAATAGCGGTAATCAAACGGATCAGCCAATCAATGTCATTTTGGGCTGTTTCATCGACCGACCAATTTTTATAATCCGGCCATGCAGCGACAATCAGATCATGATCCCGATCACCCAAGGCATGCCATAATTCTTCGGTGATGAAGGGCATAATCGGATGCAGCATAATCAAAATCTGGTCAATGACCCAGCCGAGCACTGCCAAGGTTTCCTGAAGTTCAGCGTGATTTTGATCTTCTGAAGTCAGAATGGGCTTGATGAGTTCCAGATACCAATCGCAGAAATCATTCCAGACGAAATGATACAGGCTGTTCGCCAATTCGTCATAGCGCATATCTTCGATATGCTGATCCAGTGAGCGGGCAACCTTGGCTGTTTCGGCAATGATCCAGCGGTTGGTTGTTAAAGTTGCTTCTGGTGGCTGTTTGGAGGTGTTGACGGCGCAGTTGTTATTCTGGGCAAAGCGGACAGCATTCCACAATTTGGTAGCAAAGTTGCGATAACCTTCGACCCGTTTTTCATCGAGTTTGATATCGCGACCCTGACTTTCCATAGCGCAAAGCGTAAAGCGCAAGGCATCCGCGCCATATTTATCAATCAGTCCCAAAGGATCAACGGTATTGCCCTTGGATTTGGACATTTTCGAGCCATCGGCGGCGCGTACCAAACCGTGAAGATATAATTTCGGGAATGGCACATCCTTCATGAAATGCAGCCCTTGCATAATCATGCGGGCATCCCAGAAGAACAGAATATCAAAGCCAGAAATCAGCACGTCATTCGGGTAACGGCCTAAGGCCTTCGGGTCTGTGTCTGGCCATCCCAAGGTAGCAAAAGGCCAGAGCGCGGAAGAAAACCACGTATCCAGAACGTCGGGATCACGACGAAGATTGACGCCTTGACCTGCTTTTTCTTGGGCGGCTTCTTCGTTTTCGGCAACGATCGCCTGACCATCATCGGTATACCAGACCGGAATCTGATGCCCCCACCAAAGCTGACGCGAAATACACCATGGCTGAATATTTTCGAGCCAGTTATAATAGGTTTTCGTCCAGCTTTCGGGAATGATCTTGATTTTGCCAGAGCGAACCGCTTCTAACGCCGGTTGTGCTAACTTTTCAGCATCGACATACCATTGATCAGTCAGCCAAGGTTCAATCGGAACACCGGAGCGGTCGCCATAAGGTGCCTGAATAACGCGATCTTCGATTTTATCGAGAAGACCCAGCGCATCGATTTTTTCGACGATAACCTTGCGGGCTTCAAAGCGATCAAGGCCAATCAGTTCTTCTGGAACATCATTTTCAGCCGTCTGAATAACGCGGGCATGGCTATCCAACATATTCAGCATGTCAGCCGGTTTAATGCCTGCGCGTTTCCCGACTTCAAAATCGTTGAAGTCATGTCCCGGAGTGATTTTAACCGCCCCTGATCCTAATTCGGGATCGGCATGGATATCGGCGATAATCGGGATTAAACGGTTCGTAATCGGCAAGCGAATATTCTTGCCAATCAAGGCTTTGTAGCGATCGTCTTCGGGATTAACCGCGACCGCCATATCGGCAAGCATTGTTTCTGGACGGGTAGTGGCGACTATAATTTCGCCGGAGCCGTCTTCTAACGGATAGCGGAAATGCCAGAAATGGCCTTGGACTTCACGGTTTTCGACCTCAAGATCGGAAATCGCCGTTTCTAAATGGGGATCCCAATTGACCAACCGTTTATCTCGGTAAATCAGGCCTTCATTATAAAGCGAAACGAAAACTTTGATAACGGCTTTGGAGAAGCCTTCATCCATAGTAAAGCGTTCATGCGCCCAGTCACAAGATGCACCTAAACGGCGCAGCTGGCGGGTAATCGTGCCGCCTGATTCCGCTTTCCATTCCCAGACTCTATTGACAAAAGTCTCGCGATCCATGTCGGTGCGCTTCTGGCCAACTTTGGCTAAATTGCGCTCTACGACCATTTGGGTCGCAATGCCGGCATGGTCGGTGCCAACGACCCACAAGGCATCTTTACCTTTTAATCGGGCATGGCGAACAAGAATATCTTGTAATGTGTCATCAAGCGCATGGCCGATATGCAAAGAACCGGTCACATTGGGCGGCGGAATGACCAGAGTGAAAGGATCAGCTCCCGGTCTTTCCGGATGGAATAAGCCTTCTTCTTCCCAATGGGTATACCAACGGGATTCTATCGCGGCAGGATCAAACGTCTTATCTATGGTCATAGGGGCTGTTTCTATCGCCTCCTTTCGGGGGATGCCAGTCGCAATATTACCTTTAATACGCTTTTTTAGAAGGATTCTTCCTTTCGAAAGGCGTATAGCCTCATCGCAAAGAGGACGGATAACCCGATTTCAGGGAAAAAGAATGTTTAGAAAACGCTCGAAAGATCTTTCACTCTCGCCCACCATTATATTGGTGATATCCGAAGTTATCAGCTTTTTCCTGCTTTTCTGCACGGTTATTCTTGTCTGTTCTGCTGTCTCTCATGCGGCGACTCCCTCTATCCCTGTTTATGATTATCAGATTGTCCATAGCTATCCCCATGACACTAAGGCCTTCACGGAAGGCTTCTTTTATCGGAACGGCTATTTCTATGAGAGTACCGGCTTGAATGGGCGGTCGTCTATTCGAAAGGTCGATATCGAAAGTGGAAAAACCCTCCAGCAAATAGATATAGGTAAACGCTATTTCGGTGAGGGAATTAGTGACTGGAAAGACAAAATTATCGGTCTGACGTGGAAAAACGGATTGGGGTTTGTCTGGAATATTAGAAATTTTCGGCAAGTCAGAAGTTTTAACTATGATGGCGAAGGGTGGGGGCTGACGCATAACGATCAATATCTGATTATGAGTGATGGCTCGCCGGTTTTGCGTTTCCTTGACCCTGAAAGTTTGACCCCTGTCCGCACGATTACGGTGACAGCCCATGGCGAAGAATTGCCTGAATTAAACGAGCTGGAATGGGTGGATGGTGAAATCTTTGCTAATGTTTGGCAGACGAATAAAATCGTTCGGATTGATCCTGAAACGGGGAAAGTCACGGGGATCATTGATCTAAACGGTATTCTAGCCCAAGCTGGAGCGCTCCCTTCACCTATTGATGTTTTGAATGGTATTGCGTGGGATAGCGAACATCACCGATTATTTGTAACGGGCAAATTATGGCCGAAAGTATTTGAAATTATCCTAACGCAGCGGGTGGGCGGTCATAGGTAATGACTGCCCGTATTCGGGTAATTTTTCGGCTAAAATGCTTTTCTGATAGCGTTATTTCAATACAGAGAAACCTTGCCTGAAAAGTGGATTTTCAGGAGGCAATTATTTCAACAAGCCTAAACGCTATAACGCTATTATTAAAAAAGCCGCAACCGGTTTGAAAATTAGAAATGCTGGCCAGTAATTCTGGAGATTTCGCGCGATACCATCGCTTCGACAATGGCGGGAAGATTAGAATCTAGCCATTCTTTCAGCATCGGGCGGAGCATGTCCTTCACAAGATCTTCCAGCGTCAAATCCTGATGGGATGACTGACTGACCATCATGGCAGATAGATTTTTCAAGGCCTGACGGCTAGCTTGTTCGGCTCTTTCTGACATCAAGCTGTCTTGCGATTTTGAGGCATTTCCGTTCAACGGAGCGTTATTTTCATAATCACGGTGGTCGTTATTCATCGGCTGATCCTTCGACGGGCTAGAGGAAATAGGATCCGTTAACTCCAAAACACTGCTATCTGAGTCACGCCGACGCAGATCGTCGAAACGATCGCCATCGGGCGACAAAGTTCGGCCATTGGGTTTACGATCACCATCCGCAATAATGCGTTTGATAGAAGCCAATATGTCTTCCATCGAAGGTTCAGGGCGCATATCAATCATGCTCACAATGTGCCTGTTTCTGTTTTTTTTGTCACGAATAGTTTTGTATAATTATATTAACGACCCTATCACTGTGATATTTTAGCCTGAAATGGCCTTTTACAAGAAGGGTTCTTGATCTGGTTATCTTGGAAACGGATCGTTTGAGCCGAATTCTTGGATAAGAATACACTATAAAATCCTGATATTTCAACTGGATTAGGGTTCCTGTCTTTATAATCAATCAGAAATATTCAGATTTTTTATAATAAAATCGGTTTTTATAGGGTTATTTTATCCATTCTGTCTGGCTTCTATCAATAGCCTGTTGTGTGGCTTTGTCGGGCTTCCTACATTCTTGGAAAAGAGCAGGAGATTATATGGGCATCCACGCTTCCGGTCACAGAGGTTCTGCTGCTTCTGATTCGCATGAAGCTTCTTTCCATCAAAAAACAGCCGATGAACTTTTTTCACGAGATCAAGCAATGCTGCTTCGCTTTTTAGCAAGGCGCAATCGTTTGCTGGCGACATGGGCAGCCGAGATGATGCATCTTACCCCAGCCGAAGCCGATCCCTATACCAAAGGTTTTGTCGGTGCCGGTTTTGAAGAGATGGATGAAGAAAGCATCCTTTCCCGATTGATGGGGGATCTTTTATCGGCACAGGTTGAGATAGAAGAAAGTCAGATTCGGGCGATGCTGGATCAGAAGTCGGTCGAAGCCAAACGCCAATTATTGGGAGTTGTGTAGCATCATGGCGATGACTATCGAAGAAATTGAACAATATATTATAAAAGCGCTTCCTGATGCCGATGTTGAAGTCGTCGATTTGAACGGGAATGGCGATCATTTCAGTGCCATTGTGACGGCGGCTTCCTTTAAGGGATTATCGCGTTTGGCACAGCATCGCCGCGTTTATGATGCCTTTGGCGAGCGCATGGGGGAAGAGTTGCACGCTTTAAAGCTGACGACCCGTATTCCGGAATAAGATCCTCTTTAATTTAGAAATGTACCCTCTACATAAGGAATATTGTTTATGGCCGATACGATTAACGACCGGATCAAAGAAATTCTGGAAAAAAGTCCGGTAGTGCTGTTCATGAAAGGCACCCCGCTTTTTCCTCAATGTGGATTTTCTAATCAGATCGTCTCTATTCTGAATGCGGTTGGCATTGAATATGATTCCGTCGATGTTTTACAAGATCCAGAAATCAGACAAGGCATTAAGGTCTATTCTGATTGGCCGACTTTCCCGCAGCTTTATGTCAAAGGTGAACTGGTCGGCGGCTGCGACATCGTTACCGAAATGTATCAAAGTGGCGAATTGGCTGAATTGATGCAGAAAGAAAATATCGCCCGCAAAAACTAAGCGACAGGCGAATAACTGGGAATAGTATATCGTCTATGGAAAATTTTCCGAAAAAGCGTGTCTGGTTCTTGATTACCATTCTGCTTTTTCTAGGGATGATCCTTTTCACGATCAGGGCGGGGAAAAGCCATTTTTGGGATTTATATCCCCGTCCTTCTTTGGAAAGCATTACCCGTAGTAGCCTGCAATCTGTCCGAGAGGAAAACCGGCTAACGGTTTTTATGGCGCGCTATGTCGCTGTTTCCACGGCCAGCGAACAGCATTTTGGCTTATCAGCGAGAAAAACGCTGATTATGCCAGGCAACGTCCGCTATGAAGTCAATCTGGCAGCTCTCACTCCGAAAGATTTACATTGGGATAATGACCGACATCTTTTGACGGTAGATTTGCCCC
>NZ_JAIWON010000123.1 GCF_020216885.1 Zymomonas sp.
TAAAAGGGAACCTGTGTACCATTGCTGGTAATTAGAAGATAAACTGCTTTGAGTAGCAAAAACGGAAGAGGGTACAAGGAATAATCCAAATGTTATTCCAAAATTACAGATTAACTTCATGTATATCTTTATTTCCATTCATAGTTTTGAAGTATAAAGATCTGAAAATAAATATCTTATAATCAGTCATACTTTTTCTATGTGAATTGATATCAATAGCGGAAATATCTAAGGCTTTACTATACACCCCCTTTAAAAAACTAGCTAACAAGAAAGGGGTAAAACAAAGAAAACGATAAGTAAATTAAAAAAAATTCAGGAAAATAGAAATAATTTGTTATTTTTAAACTTTAAATTATATAATTATTTCAAATATAATGAATATAACCACAATTTAGAATTATAGTGCATCGCTATATTTCATATATTCACTTCATTAAAATTTTTTAAAATAAAATTTAAAGAAAACACAATCTATTATTATTTATTTTTATAAAAAGCTATTTATATGAAAAATTTATTCTAAAAATAGCCCAAGACAATCTATAAATTTCAAAGAATATTCTTACCAAGAATAAAATCAATAAAAATTTATATACTCAAAAATGAAATAATAAAATACTTTTATATTTCAAAATAATCACAATAACAAGAATAAGATCTTGTAACTTTCTTTTGGAAATATTGAGACGATCGGCTGGATCAATCGAGTATGTCGGAACACTCTATAGGATTAAGGACAGATCAAAAGCCCTTTTTAGGATAACGTGTCCAACGATCAATCGCCATAAGCAACCCTAAACAAATCATTACATTCATCATCGCCGAGCCACCATTAGAGACTAAAGGCAATGGAATCCCCACTACAGGCGCCATTCCCATAACCATAGCTAAATTGATAGCAACATAGAAAAAAATAGTCGAAGATAAGCCTGCCGCTGTTAATTTGGCAAAACGTGACGGCGCATTTAACGCCACCTTCATGCCCCAGCTGATGATAATCATAAAGCTGACAATAATGAAAAGCCCCCCGATCAGCCCCCATTCCTCGGCCATTGTTGCAAAAACAAAATCGGTATGACGCTCCGGCAAGTAATCGAGATGGCTCTGGGTGCCATTCAGAAAACCCTTACCCAAAATACCACCTGAGCCAATCGCAATTTTAGACTGGCTGATATGATATCCTCGACCCAAAGGGTCACTTTCAGGCGTTAAAAAGATCAAAACCCGATTGCGCTGATAATCATGTAATAAAAAGAAGAAAGCGAGCGGTGCAATCGCCGCCAAGGACACACCGCCCCCTATAAATAGCCATAAGGGCAATCCGGCCAAAAAACAGACAATGATCCCCCCCGCGACAATCATCAATGCCGTTCCAAGGTCAGGCTGAACCGCAACCAGAAGCGCTGGCACCAAAATTAAAACAGCCGCAGGCCACATAGCGGAAAAGGTTCTAATCTCGCCCGCAGGCAGCAAGTCATAAAAACGAGAAATCGCAAGAACAATCGCCAGCTTCATCAATTCCGAAGGCTGAAGGGTCATAATTCCCAGATTAAGCCATCTTCGACTGCCGCCACCTACAAAACCAAATAGCTCGACAAAAATAAGAAGGAGCAATAACCCACCGTAAAGCGGCCAAGAAATTTGCTTTAAACTGTCCTGATCTATACGGCTGATAGCAATCGCGACAAAAATAAAGAAAATGAAACGCAGCCCTTGATTTAATGCCCAAGGATGCAGCCCACCCCCAGCCGAATATAAAACGACCAATCCAAAACTGCCAACAGCCATAACAAGAAGCAAAAGCTTCCACGGCAACTGCCGAATAGGAGCAGGTACTAAGGACAACATCCCGATTTCGCCTAAGTCATATTGGGTTTAGATGGAGCTTTCGAGGCATTTTCCGACCGCATACGCATACGGCTCGCAAGATCCCCACCCCACGACACTTCCAAAGCGTTCAAACTGGCCATAGCACGATCGGGGTCAAACAAATAGGTCAGGACATCGCGTGCAATAGCCGGTCCATCCGTAGCGGAGTCAATATGGCCACCATGTTCGACAACAACCGAGGCAGCGTAACGTGGATTATCTGTCGGTGCAAAGCAAACAAACAAGGCATGATCGCGCATCCGCCAAGCCAATTGTGAATTTTTCAACACACCGCGCCCACGTTCCGCCATTGAAATACGCCTAACCTGCGCCGTTCCGGTTTTCCCCGCCAATTCAACACCGGGAACATATAGCCTTGCCGCCCCGCCAGTGCCACCACCGTTCACCACATCCCGCATAGCCTGCCGAATAAAATCGAGATGAGATTCTTTGGCGTTCAATTTCGCGGGCATCGGGACTTCTTTTGAGCGGATCAGCCGAGGCGTAATTTGTTTTCCCGAAGCCAATCGCGCTGCCATCACAGCTAATTGCAAGGGGTTGGCCAAAACATCCCCCTGCCCGATCGAGGCATTCAACGTATCTGCCGCCGTCCAATTGCGATGATATTTTTTCAATTTCCATGCAGGGTCAGGGACAGTGCCATAATGTTCTGACCCCAAAGGCAGATGGTAGCTGGCACCCAGTCCTAATTGACGCATCATATCTGCCAAAGGCTCCATGCCAACCCGATGTGCCATAGCATAAAAATAGACGTCACAGCTTTGCGTGATTGCCGTATGCATATTGACAGGGCCATGACCTTGCCGCCGCCAACAATGGAATAAACTACTGCCCAATTGATAACTGCCAGTGCAATTGACCGTTTCATAAGGATCAATACCCAATTCTAGCAAAGCCAGCGCATTCATCGGCTTAACTGTCGAGCCGGGGGGATAAAGACCTGCAATCGTTTTATCAATCAAAGGATGATGGTCATCTTGGGATAGACTTTGCCATTCTCGATGACTGATGCCATCGGCAAAATCGTTGGGATCAAAACAAGGCATCGACACTTGCGCCAAAATATCACCGTTTTCGGTATCAATAACAACAACGGCTGCGCTGTTGTCTCCGATGCGCCGCGCCGTATAATCCTGTAATCCAGCATCAATTGTTAAAGGCAGCTTTTTACCGGGCTGATCGGGTTTATTCTCCAGATCACGTACCAATCGTCCGCGCGCCGTCACTTCGGAACGCTTGGCACCCGGAACCCCTCTTAGATAATTATCGAAAGTTTTTTCTAACCCTTGCTTCCCAATTTTAAACCCGGGCGTAATCAACAAAGGATCGTGATCTTTCTTATAATCATCAGTGGTCGCTGCACCGACATAACCGATTAAATGTCCGACCGCAGAGCCATTTGGATAATAACGAGCATAACTTCTTTGCGGCGCTACGCCTGCCATTTCAGGCAACCGGACAGAAATCGCAGCAAAATGCTCGTAATCAAGATGTTCGGCAATAGGGACAGGCTGATAACCGGCGGCTTTATTCAAATCCTCTCGAATCCGATCGACATCGTCTGGAGATAGATTGAGTAACTCGGCCAAAGTAATAATTACCCTTTCCCGATCCTGTATTTGATCGGGAATAATATCGACACGAAAATCAGTATGATTGATCGCCATTGGCCGATTGTGGCGATCGACGATCCACCCCCGTCTTGGCGGTATCAAGACCGTCTGCACCCGATTATCTTCAGCCATTAGACTGTAATGTTCGTTTTCTGCGACAGATAGCCAAGCCATCCGCATAGCTAACAAACTGCCGGTCGCCAATTGCAATCCGCCAAAAAGCATAGCACGTCGGGAAAAACTATAGCCGAGCGAATGTTGGGTAATAAGATGACTACGCTTTTTCACAGAAAAATAATCCGGCAAGTATTACGCAATAGAAAGAGGGCGTGTGCAAAAAATATGGATAATCCTACAAAAAACAAGCCGGTGTAATAGCTGTCCTGCTCTCAATGATGACTATTCTAGTCTTATTTTATAAAGCTAACCGCCAACGATCTACAAGTGAACAAAAAAATTCAACCACCGGAAACAGCAAGATAGAGACTAGAATCCTTGGCATATCGGCAACAAGCGCGATAGCGAAATGCCCTTTAAAACCGCAAGACATACATAAAGCCAGCAAGCTAGAACAAAAAACGGCCACGGTTGCCAAAATCCAGTCCTGCCAATAATTCCGCCATACCAGCCGATTATCGACAATATCCATCATGAGAAAGCAAGCTGTCCATGTAATCATAGAGGTAGCTGGCGGCTGACCATTGATAATATCATTAGCCATGCCCAAAGGTAGCCCCATCCATGCTTGCCATAATTCAGGGCGTAACAAGCGCCATCCCAAAGCCGTTAAAAAGCCTAAAGATGGCCAGAAGGATAATACCCCGACAAAAGGCTCAGTCTCCAAAAGGCTTGCCAACAAAACCATAATAATCGGGGTAATTTGGGCTTTTATGGGCAAAAAACCCAAATCCTGATCTTTGGCAATAATAGGCTTTGCCGCAGGAGGCGTCACCGGTGTCAAAGCCATAACCGCTCTCCTTTCATCGGGATTTATTGGATACCGGTGATGCGCTGTTGCTATTCGCAGGATTATCGGTAGCCCGCCCTGCTAAAGGTTGGGTAACAGCCCTTGCCGTTGGATTATTTTTGGCCATTTTCTTGCGGGACAATTTTTGAGAAGGCATTTTATCCGCAAGGGAAGGTTCCGGCGGAGCATCAGGCTCAAATATTTTTTCAACCATAATATAATCCACCGAAGCCGGATTAACGACGGGCAAAGCAACCGCGCCATCATTATTCAAAGCCGTAACAAAAGCGACCGGAATATCGGGGGGATAGATTCCTCCAGTGCCAGAAGTCACCAAAAGATCACCTTTTTGGAAAGGTGATTGCCCTGCAATCAATGGCCGGACATCCAAAGGGCCATCGCCCCGCCCCGCAGCCAAGGCAGCCACACCGGAACGGGCAATTTTGACAGGTAAAGTATTGGAAGGATCAATCAACAACAGAATACGCGCCGAAAAATGCCCCGTCGCCAAAACACGTCCAACCAAACCCTCGGCCGCCAAAACAGGCATACCACTTGTGACCCCTGACAAAGAGCCAATATCAATAATGGCCGTCCGACGACTGCTGGTTGCCAAAGGGGAACCGATAATATGCCCAACAGCTATTTTTTCGGGCGTATGATCGACCAGATTTAACAAGCGTTTCAGCTTGCCATTATCCGCCTTCAAAAGCTGTAATTGCACAAGGTCGGATTGCCGATGTTCCAATTCCTTTTTTAAATGGATATTTTCACTACCCGCCTTGATATAGCCCGCGACATTATCACGGGTATTATCCAACAGGGTAACGACCCCGTGACCTAAACGCGGCCACGGGCTGGTGCAATCAGTAATAAAACCAATGACGCTATTGTAACTGGCGGGATAGAGATTGGCCAAGATCAACATGACCAAGGCCACAATAATCCCTCCGACAGCCACGACATAACTTGCAAATAAGCCTAGTTGCGCCCGCCTTGAAAAACCAAAATTACGTGAGCGCGGCGGTGCCATGCTTCAAAAGATCCTTTGCCTGCTCAAAATCAGGCTGTTTGTAGAACAGCTCTAAAGGTAGGATCTTCCAAAGCCCGTCCGGTTCCCATAGCCACACAGGTTAAAGGATCGTCGGCAATTGTTACCGGCAAAGAAGTTTCCTCACGCAACACCGTATCCAGACCGGATAACAAAGCGCCCCCACCTGTCAAGACGATACCCTGATCGACAATATCGGCGGCCAATTCCGGTGCCGTATTTTCTAAAGCGAGACGGACGCCTTCAACGATAGAGGCCACAGGCTCAGACAAAGCTTCAGCAATCATCGCCTGATTGATCTGGATTTCTTTTGGCACCCCGTTTACCAAATCGCGGCCTTTGATGCTGATCGTCATCCCGATGCCATCATCTGGCATTCTCGCCGTGCCCATTTCCTTTTTGATACGCTCGGCTGTTGCTTCACCGATCAAAAGGTTAAAATTCCGGCGGACATAGGAACCGATGGCCTCATCCATTTTGTCGCCACCGACACGGACAGAGGTGGTGTAGGCTAGCCCCCGCAAAGACAGAACCGCCACTTCGGTGGTGCCGCCGCCAATATCAACGACCATCGAACCGATAGGCTCCGTTACCGGCATTTCAGCCCCAATCGCTGCCGCCATAGGCTCGTCAATCAAAAAGACCTGACTGGCTCCCGCATTAGAAGCCGCGTCGCGAATAGCGCGTCTTTCGACAGATGTAGAACCGGACGGGACACAGACCACAATTTCAGGAAAACGCCAAGGCCGTGCTTTACCGCCATGCACTTTCTGGATAAAATGTTTTATCATCTGTTCGGCGACGTCAATATCGGCAATCACGCCATCACGCATAGGGCGGATGGCTTGGATACTATCCGGCGTTTTGCCCATCATCAGCTTGGCGTCATTCCCGACGGCGCGCACCCGTTTGACGCCATTCAAGGTTTCGATTGCCACAACCGAGGGTTCATTTAATACAATGCCACGGCCGCGAAGATAAACGACGGTGTTCGCCGTGCCGAGGTCAATCGCCATGTCATGCGACATAAATTTAAACAGGCGGGTAAAAAGAGACATTCAAGCATCCGTCCGCTAACAAGGGGCTTTAGGAAAGAAGCCAGAAAAGCTATAAACTTTCCCGACCAAAAAGAAACCGGTATATTACACATATACCGATATTAAAGGGATAGATCAGGACTATTAATTTATCGACCCTATATCGATCCTGAACATCCTATACTATGACTTTAAAAGGTTAAAAAAAAGCCATTTTCCGGTTTTATATGAATATTGAACCGGAAAGCCAGAGAACCGCTTGGGGCAGGGTTAGAAATATGTCAATACGCCGTCTGCCAGAAGACGTCATAAATCGCATCGCTGCGGGTGAAGTTGTTGAAAGACCAGCCAGCGCTTTAAAAGAACTGGTCGAAAATGCCATTGATGCTCAATCAACCCGCATTCTTATTCGCTTGCAAAAAGGCGGCTTAGACGGGATCGAAGTCATTGATAATGGCATCGGCATCCCTGCGGATGAAATGCGGCTAGCCTTAGAACGTCATGCGACTTCCAAACTCCCCGAGAACAATACCATCGAGGCCGTCAACACATTGGGTTTTCGAGGTGAAGCCCTGCCCTCTATTGCCAGTGTTGCCCGCCTAACATTAGAAAGTCGAACAGCCGACAGCGATAGCGGCTGGCAAATTATCGTCGATAATGGACATTTCGAGAAGGAAGGCATAGCCCCTCTTCCCAAAGGCACAAGAATAAAGGTTGATTCCCTTTTTGCGCGCATTCCAGCACGGCGTAAATTCATGCGTAGCGCCAAAAGCGAATATATGGCCTGCCATGATGTCGTCAGACGACTGGCCATGACGCGCCCCGATATTGCTTTTTCGTTTGAGCATGATGGCAGACGTATTTTTTCTTTCAATGGCGGTGAAAGCCGACAAAGAAGGGTCGCGGCTCTGATTGACCGGACATTAAAAGACAATAGCGTCGCGGTTGAATATCAGCGCGATCAGATGCAGCTTGAAGGGGTAGCCAGCTTACCTACTTTTCATCGTGGTCTGGCCGATCATCAATATTTGTTTGTCAATGGCCGCCCTGTTAAAGACCGCTTGCTTATTGGTTCAGTTCGGGCAGCCTATCATGATTTGCTGGCAAAAGACCGCCATCCGGTTCTGGCACTTTTTCTGACTTTGCCGAATAGCGATGTCGATATCAATGTTCACCCTGCCAAGGGAGAAGTCCGTTTCAGGGATTCTCAAGCCGTGCGTAGTCTTATTGTCGGTGGGCTTCGGGAAAGTCTTGACCTATCCGGTTTTAGAAGCGCGCAACCCGCTGATGTTCAAGCCATGGGGAAATGGCAAAAAAGCAGCGATCTGGCTGTGCCTCCAAAAACTACCCCTAGCCATGAATCGAGATCAGCCCTTTCAGATTCTGGGCTTCTTTTTAAAGGCCGGACAACAGAAACACCGAAAGCGACTTCAATCCGAATACCCCAAGGCACAGCCTCTGATCTATGGAGTGCCACAACAAAATCACCCTTACCGCCTATGGGACGAAATAGCGCTACAGACGGTTCAGAACAAAGCGATTTCCCACTAGGATTGGCAAGAGGCCAAATTGCTGCAACCTATATTATAGCCGAATCCAAAGATGGATTGGTCATTGTCGATCAACATGCCGCGCATGAAAGACTGGTTATGGAACGGATGCGGCAGGCATTAGAAAACGGCCAAGTCACCAGCCAAAGATTGCTTATGCCAGATGTTGTCGAAATGGACGAGGTCTCTTGCGATCTGTTCGAACAAAGGCAGGATGAATTCGCAGCAATGGGGCTTGAAACCGAACGCTTCGGCCATGAAGCTATTTTGGTTCGGGCGACCCCTGCGATGCTCGGTAATTGCGAAGTCAAAGCCATGATAAAAGACCTTGCTGCCGAAATCGCCGCCTATGATCAGAGCCTATTGTTAAAGGAAAAATTTGACCATATTGTTGCAACCATGGCCTGTCACGGATCAGTCAGGGCTGGTCGTTTACTTTCTATCGCGGAAATGAACGCCTTGCTGCGGGAAATGGAAATCACACCCCATAGCGGCCAATGTAATCATGGCCGCCCGACATGGGTTAAACTAGGCCATAAGGACATCGAAAAATTATTCGGACGGAGTTAAGTAGCATCGCTTTTTAGAAAGAGAGGATTTGAAACGGTCATCTGTTTAATCCCTATTCCTTCCAATGGGCGGCGTTATTCTGCATAAAAACAGTCTTTAAAATGCCTACAAGGCTGCCAGATATTGTCTGGCAGCCTTGATAAAAACCTTAATAAATATGTTTAATTAAACCTGTCTGGGGATGCTCCAACATCGCGATCACCTGCTGACTGACAATATCAGGGTCAAGACAGATCGCCGGATTCTCATGCGGAAAAGCTTTCCTCCGCATGGGCGTATTGGCACGCCGTGGGGCAATACAGGAAACCGCAATATTGTCCTCTGCCCATTCTTCAGAAAGGGCTTGCGTTAAATTAACCACCGCTGCTTTGGAAGATGAATAAACTGCTGAATTGGCACGCCCCCGAAAATAACTACTAGAGCTAACCATCAACAAATGACCGGATGACTTCTTCAAATAGGGAAAAGAAGCCAAGGCCACGTTCAATGAACCGATCAAATTAACATCTATCATTTGACGGATTTCTTCACGGCTCATTTCCGTAATTTTACCGGTTTTCAAAACGCCGGAGAAAACTGCAACCGCGTCAATATCAGATGTTTTAGAGGCGACTTCCTTAAAAAAGCTATTCACCTGTTCAGGATCACAAATATCGATCCCCGTGCTACGCGAAGCCGCAAAAACTTGCCATCCTTTAGCTTCCATAGCTTTTGCGGCAGCAGCACCCAAGCCAGAGGAAGCGCCGAAAAGGACAACAGATTTCTGGCTTTTTTCCTCGGAAACAACTGATCGGCTAGCGGCCTGCCCTGAATAGAGGATTTGTTCAGCCAAAAAGAAATCTATCGGCGTTGTGATTTTGATATTTTTATCATCACCGGTGACCACACCGATATCAGCATCAGGATTTTGATAAAGAAATACACCGCAATCATCGGAAAAACGGTCAAGAATTTCAGGATCTATCGCCCGATAAGCGGCAGTCAAAGAATCGCCCCAGAAACCTTGCGGCGTTTGCCCCCGCCGTAATAGGCTACGTTTGGGGATAGAAAGCAAATGATCCTGCGCTTCATTCAAAGAAACGATAGTATCGGCCGTTGGAATAACAACATCAACTGCCTGATGCCGATCAAGAGCATGCAAACTATCGCTGATGATATCATGGGAAACAAAAGGGCGAACCGCATCATGAAATAAAATCTTAACATGACGATCACCCGCAGCCGCCAAAGCGGCCATGGTTGTTTCCATGCGAGAAGCGCCGCCCGCCACCAAATAAAGCGATTTTTTAGAAAAAGGCGCAGTTATCTTGGCAATTTCTTTCCGATATTCAACCGGATAGGTCACAATAATTTCATCAATCGCCGGATGAGAATAAAAGGCCTCCAAGGTATATTGAATGATTGGCTTTCCACCTAATACCTTGAATTGCTTGGGTAGCGGATCACCAAAACGGGTGCCTTTTCCCCCTCCCAAAATAACGGCAACAGCCATAATCTTCTCCGGCCTATCAAATCAAAATTACAGGAATTGAGGTTTTATAAGGCAATATTCGCCTGAATATCATCCACAATCCGTTCAGCGGCTTTCCCCGGCCAAGGCATCATCATGTCAAAATTTTCTTTTCTGATGGTAGCAAGAGGGTCATCACCCTTTCGACGATAAGAATTGACAATTTCCCGTGCCGCCTGAATAGTGGTTGCATTATAGGTGCCGCGCATAATTTTTTCACCCACTGCATTAAATCCACGATGCCGCTGGCTATCCAAAAAGATCAACGGTTTATCGTGGAATATCTGATATTCAGCCAGAAAGCTGACACCTTCTGTTATCATGGCATCGGATGCCGCCAATAAGGGACCATAATCGCCACCTTCACTTAAATAAGTATTCGGCAAACGGTTCCATAATTTTTTAAATTGTTCGACCTGCTGCTCATTAAACAGCTTGTAAAATAACAGGGAATTAAACAGCAAGGGATGTGGCCGCAAAACGAATTCGATATCTTGAGCTTCTTCTGCCCATTGCAACATATCGCCAAAGGTTTGCGGAAAAATACCGAAATCAAGCCAACCATTTCCAATAGTATGATGCGGTGCCCATATCAGACGGAATTTCTTCTCACCTTCCGATTTGATCGGCCATTCGGGATTTTTGCGGGATTCCCATAGACGATCAAGCTTCGGATGACCACTCACCACGATATTATCACCACCGCGCAAGGATTTTTCTTTCATGCGATGATATAGTGGCTCATTCTCGCAATACATCCGCCAACACATACGATGAAAATACTGGTCAGCGGAGAAATCTTGCTCATTTTCTTCTGCCGTCAATTTTTCCAGAATATTCAAGCCATAATAAGGGACATAGCACAGGCGAGCAAAATTGAGATGCTGCGTTTGGAAAGGTTCCGGCGTATTCACTTCCCAAGGCATCTGACGGAAAATGACATCCGGTGCGATTGCTTTTATAACCTGTAATGCTGATTCAAAATCCTCTTTAAAACGGATATGGGGAATAGATTGCTGTTCTAAACCCTGATGCACTTCATCTTCTGCCTGATAATCCTGCGTTGCCGGAAAATAGCGAGGTGAAGTCGCGACAATAACCTCAAAATTATCGCGCGCGGACATAATCGCATAGACATCCCGCAGGCTATCCCACAACGCCATATTATGAATCAGAAATAACACTTTTATTTTAGAAGAAGAGCGACTGCTACGCTGAGAAACCAGATTTATCGTATCACGCATATGATCAAGTTTGCGCTCTAAAATCATCAAGGCAGGAGTCAGATCAGGTGCAGGCGCGACAGCGGGAACAGAAGCTGCCCCTGTCTCAAATAAAATGAAACGGGCTTTATCTTTCCCTTCCTGCGCCGATTGCCCGAAAAAGACAAAAAGATCGCTGTGCTCCAAACAGCAAGCAAAAATAATCGAAGGTGTTTTATGCTCGTTGGTTAAAACAATCTGCGTGCCGACGACAGACCAATATTGGCGATCAAAATGTTGAGCACCCAAGACCCGACCATCTTCCTGAAAACGGATATTTTTTTCAAGAAGACTGCCATCTTCCTGAAAAAGGTCAAAAGTCTTTTCTGTCAATTTCATTTTGTACTCCATCGGTCTTTTCCAGAAGGTCGTCATACCCTCTTCATTAAAAGGCCGCATCTATATTGATACAAACGCATGCTATAGGAAAGAGAACGACTTTTATGATCATAAGTTAAAATAAATCATAATCGCCCTCGGATTTTATCTCTTCGTTGATATCAGCTTGTGGGCAAAGCCATTTTATTCTTGCGCCGATCTTCTTCTAAAATCGCGACCAAAGCGTTATGCAGATGCTCAGCCGCCCCTTCTTTATCAACCCACCAATCCGTTGACCAAACCCGCACCAACTTCCACCCTAGCTCCGACAATATCGCTTCTCTGACTTTATCCCGATCCCGCGCTGTTGCTGCACTATGATAAGTGGCACCATCACATTCGACACCAGCCAGATAATCACCGGGGCGATCAGGATGAACAACCCCCAGATCAATTCTGAAACGGGAAACCCCAATCTGGCAAGTCGCTTCCCAGATTGGGGGTTCCCGTCTCGGAGTCGACCCGGGGGCTGAGGGTCCGGAACAATTCTGAAAAGC